>DAOUOU010000036.1 GCA_030626465.1 Bacteroidales bacterium | reverse complement strand
TGCTTCTTCAACAGACACTTTATGTGAGGTTCCATATATTTTTTTGGATAGCTTTTTTTTCCTCTTTTTGACCTCTCCCCGGAGGTCTATAACAACATCATGATCATAGGTCTCTCCGGAGATTGTTATGCTGCCAAATCTGGTGTTATCGATCACTGGTTTCATGATTTTTGGAATTATCTGATGAGGCAAGGGAATATTTTAAGAAGAAAAGATGCAAGGTGAAAATGATGGCCACGCCTGAGGCTGTTAAAGCATGGAATGATAAGTCAGGCAAAGTGGTTGCGATGTTTCATATTACTTGTTAAGTAAATTCCAATTGCCATTATTGAGCTTTTGAACATTGGTTATTGTGCATTGGAATTTAACTGTTATTTGTTATTTGGAATTTGTCATTTATATTCCCAGCAATACCTTCTCCGGATCCTGACCACCCAAAAGCATCTTGTTGGGTTCTTCCAGCAATTCTTTTGCCTTCACAAGAAAGCTTACCGAATCGCGACCATCGACCAGGCGATGATCGTAAGAGAGAGCAACATACATGATGGGTCTTATTTCAACCTTTCCATAAATTGCTACCGGTCTTTCCACAATATTATGCATTCCTAATATGGCCGCCTGAGGTGGATTAAGGATAGGTGTCGAAAGCATGGATTCGAATACTCCGCCATTGGTAATAGTAAAAGAACCGCCTCTCATATCTTCAATAGAAAGCCTGAATTTACGCGCTTTTTCTGCTAATTCGACAATTTGTTTTTCAATATCCGCAAGCGACATCAATTCGGTATTTCGCAATACCGGTACCATCAGTCCTTTGTCGGTTTGAACTGCAATACCCACATCAACAAACCGGGGAGTTACAATTTCATCACCATCTATCATGGAGTTCACTTTGGGAAATACCTGTAAGGCTTCGGTCACTGCCTTGGTGAAGAATGACATAAAACCCAGCTTGACGCCATGGACCTTCGTGAATTCTTCCTGGTATTTTTTTCGCAAAGAAATAATCTTGCTCATATCCACCTCATTGAAGGTAGTAAGCATGGCAGTTTCATTTTTCACTGATACAAGTCTGTGACTTAATTTCTTGCGCAACTGTGATATACTTTCCCGCTTAACTTCCCGACTCCCGGATTGAACTGAAGACATGCCGGTCTGTTTTCTCAATAATATGTACCGCATGCCTGTGTGCAAAAGTACCTCGAACACTATCCTGTCCGCTTATCCTGACCGGAAAATCCTCATAAACAAGAGTACCGTATGCCAGTAACTCGCCCATAGCCCAGTCGAGTTTATTGCTCTCAAGCATTTTCCTGCGTTCCTCAATTAGTCTGTGTGTTTTACGAATGAATTTTTCATCATCGGGGAGATAGCAGATTTTATCACCAATAAATTTTAATAATTCTTTGGTGACCCCGTTGGGGAAGTGTTTATCGAAATCGCCCGGTTCAGCATGTTTAAATTCTTTCCAGTCACCATGAAGAAATTGTTGAATTTTTACTTTCCCGAGACCTTTTGATATGCTGTACTTTTCTTCAAGGAAAGAATCATAATGGCTTTTAAGGTTATCAATATCTTCCCTGGAGAATATATTTTCTTCAATAAGCTGATTGGCATAGATCTCTCGTGGATCGGTATGATTTGCAATGGCTTTGTATAAGGTTGGCTGTGTATAACGTGGTTCATCTCCTTCGTTATGACCGTATTTTCTATAGGATAGAATATCAATAAAAACATCGGTATAAAAACTTTGCCTGTATTCCATGGCCAGTTTGACAGTATGAACGAGGGCTTCCACATCGTCGCCGTTAACATGAAAAATAGGACATTTTGTGACCTTGCCAACATCGGTACAGTATGTGCTGCTTCGGGCATCAAGGTAATTGGTGGTAAAACCTATCTGGTTATTGATCACTATATGAATTGTACCACCTGTACGGTAACCATTCAGATCCATCATCTGTATTACTTCATATACGACACCCTGACCGGCAATGGCAGCATCACCATGTATAAGAACAGGAGCAAGCTTTGTAAAGTCCTTGTTGTATTTATGTTCAATGCGCGCTCTTGCAATTCCCTGAATTACCGGTGAGACAGCTTCCAGATGTGATGGGTTGGGAGCAAGGTTAAGATCAATGATTTCACCATTTTCCAACTCATACCTGTTCCCGTATCCGAAATACCAAGATTTGAACCTGATTCGATGATGTAATGCAAAGCAGGAATCAGGGTTTCCGTTCCTTCCAGGGAAAATCGTTTCTGACCGACAAATTTTCTATGAATGAACTGTTCAAAGCCAACAGCCTGGTTCAGCAGATTGAAAATCTTCATTTTTTCTTCCTTACCAAAATCAGTTCTGTTCTTGCTGCGTTCAATTTTTTCTTGTATCCAGTGTATTTTTTCAGGATTACGAATGAACATGAATTCGGATCCGATTGAATGGCAATAGGTATCTTCAAGATAAGTAATGATATCCTTAAGTTTTGCAGGTCCAAGGCCAATTTCTTTTCCTGCCTGGAAACTTGTATTCACATCCTTTTCGGATAATTCATAATTCTCAATGCCGAGAGAGGGAGTGTATTTTCGGCGTGTACGAACAGGGTTTGTCCGGGTGAAAAGATGTCCTCTTTTCCGATATCCGTTGATGAGGTTTATGACTTTGAATTCCTTGTCTAAGACTGTATTCCTGTTATCTGGACTACCAGGATAAGCAGTAAGTGCAAATTCATAACCCTTGAAAAACATTTTCCAGGAATCATCAAGAGTTTCCGGATTTTCTTTGTATTGCAGATACAGTTTCTCTATCGATTCCAGCTCACTGCTTCCAAGAAAGGAAAATTCGTCCATAACATACTTGTTATTTGCAATAAAAACGATCAAAATTAGTAAACTTTATACTGCCAATCATAGAACCGGAAATTTATATTGGTTGTGTTACCTATTGTGTAACAAACAAGTAAGGCGATAGTTTTATAATACACTTTAGAAATCAAGCCATAAATTTTATTTGAGGGTTCATGTCGTTTCTTTACCTTTGCACCCTTTAAAAAATACAAATGCAATGAATATTGGTGTTCTACGTGAGACAGAATCAGAGAACCGGGTGGTTGTAACACCTGAGATTGTTAAATCGCTGATTGGTCTGAAAACAAAAGTTATTGTTTCAAAAGGTGCAGGTATCAAAGCTACAATTTCCGATGATCATTTTGTTGAAGCAGGAGCTTCAATCTCTTCAAATCAGGAGATCCTGAAAAACGCTGACTTGTTATTAAAAATCAATCCGCTTTCAAAAGATGAGATCATAAGCTTAAAGAAAGGTCAGGTTGTCATTGCTGCTCTTAATCCTTTTTTCAATAAAGATGTTGTTGCTGCCTTAGCGAAGCAGAATATTACTTCTTTCAGCATGGAGCTTGTTCCAAGAATTACCAGAGCCCAGGCAATGGATATTCTGTCATCGATGGCAACAGTTGCGGGCTACAAAGCAGTTCTTGATTCTGCAATGCAACTCCCTAAATTCTTCCCGATGTTTATGTCTGCTGCAGGCACTGTAAAGCCAGCCAGGGTTCTCATCCTGGGAGCAGGTGTTGCAGGATTGCAGGCAATTGCCATAGCACGAAAGCTGGGTGCAGTAGTTGAGGTCTTTGATGTTCGATCGGCAGTAAAGGAAGAAGTAAAAAGTCTGGGTGGAAAATTTATTGAGGTTGAGGGCACGATGGAAGATGAATCGGCAGGAGGTTATGCAATTGAGCAAACAGAAGAATTCAAAAAGAAGCAGGCCGCACTTATTCACGATCATGCTTTGCTTGCTGATGTAGTGATCTGCACAGCTCTGATCCCCGGGAAACAAGCTCCTCTTTTGGTGCGTAAAGAAACTGTTGATGGAATGAAGTGGGGCTCTGTGATAGTTGACCTTGCTGCATCAACCGGAGGAAATTGTGAATTGACTAAAGATGGGGAAACCATAAACCACAACAATATTACCATTATAGGAAAGTCCGATTATCCTTCAGACATGCCATACGATTCAAGCACCATGTTTGGCAAGAACGTTCTTAATTTCATCAAGCTGATTATAGATGAGGAAGGCAATCTGAATCTGAACTTCGAAGATGAGATTGTCAAGGGTACCTGTCTGACTCATGAAGGAGAGATTGTGAACGAAAGAGTAAAATCAGTAATGTAAACATTGTAAATTCAAAAGTATGGAACAAGTATTACTATATTTTAATGAGTATAAAGAAGCGATATTTATAATTATTCTTTCTATTTTTCTTGGTATCGAAGTGATTTCGAATGTGCCTTCGGTACTGCATACTCCTCTCATGTCGGGTGCAAATGCCATTAGTGGTGTGATTATTATTGGAGGGATCATTTTACTTGGTCACGCTGATCTTTCCGGTTTTTCACTGGAACTTGCTCTTGGAATACTGGCAGTATTGTTCGGAACCCTTAATGTTGCGGGCGGGTTCGTTGTCACCGACAGGATGCTGGATATGTTCAAAAAGAAGAAAAGTAATTAGTATGTTGTAACAGAAGATAAAAGATATGCCTGAAAATACAATGCAATACGGAGAGATCATACTGGATTTCAGTTATCTGGTAGCTGCCATCTTATTTGTTATAGGTCTTAAATTATTAAGTAAACCGGAGTCGGCAAAACGAGGTAACCTTTATGCTGCAGCCGGCATGGTTTTAGCTATGATCACAACCCTGATACTGCATAAAGACGCAGAGGGTAACAACATTGCGCTTACCAATGTAATTGTTATTGTTGCCGTAATCACGGTTGGAACTGTCATTGGTGCTGTTGTGGCACGCAGAATAAAAATGACGGCTATGCCGCAACTGGTTTCTTTCTATAATGCCACGGGTGGTGCAGCTTCTGCATTGGTTGCACTGATGGAATACTCCAATCCTGATAACACTTCGATCCTTGTTACTTTATTGGGTTTAGTGATTGGCAGCATTGCTTTCAGCGGAAGTATGATAGCCTATGGAAAACTCGATGGCTGGGTGAAAGATTGGTTATCACCGCTGATGAAATACATCAACCTCTTTATGCTGGCCTTAGTAACGGTAATTGTGGTCTATCTTATGGTAGCAGTAAATCCAATGGTCAGCAAGGAAGTATTGATCTATATCCTGTTTATTATGGCACTGGTATATGGAGTGTTCTTCGTTATGCCAATTGGTGGTGCAGATATGCCTGTAATAATTTCTCTGCTCAACTCGTTTACAGGTATTGCCGCTGCCATGGCAGGTTTTATTTACAGCAACCAGGCAATGATCTTAGGCGGGATCTTTGTCGGTGCAGCCGGAACAATACTCACCATACTGATGTGCCGGGCTATGAACCGTTCGCTGTTGAATGTTATTGTGGGAGCTTTTGGCGGTGGTGGTGCAGTAAAAGGAGATAAAGAAATTGGTATCATCAAAGAGATTTCTTTAAGTGATGCTTCTGTTCTTTTAAACTACACACAAAAAGTGGTGATTGTACCGGGTTATGGATTAGCCGCTGCCCAGGCACAGCATATTTGCAGTGAGCTGGACAAATTACTTACTGATCGTGGTGTGGAGGTGAAATATGCAATTCATCCGGTGGCAGGTCGTATGCCGGGACATATGAATGTGCTTTTGGCGGAAGCAGATGTTCCCTATGAGAAACTGGTTGAGATGGACGATATCAATCCGGATATGCCGAATACGGATGTTGTGGTGGTAATAGGCGCAAACGATGTGGTCAATCCTGCTGCTCTCGATGATGCTTCAAGCCCGATCTATGGCATGCCAATCATCAATGCTCATGAGTCGAAGAATATAATTGTAATGAAAAGGGGTATGGGGAAAGGATATGCTGCTATTGAGAATTACCTTTTCTACAATGACAAAACCCGCATGTTGTTTGGCAATGCAAAGGATAGTCTGCAAAAACTGGTTGCGGAGATTAAGAATTTATAGGACAGTGTGAATGGTTACGGAAAGTCCGTGATTTTCATTCTGAACTCTTAACTATTTATAAATCAACAACTTATAAAAAATAATTGTTGATTTTTTTATTTCCTTTTTTTATTGAATCCAAAAGAGATGTAAAAAGCTCTATTCTACATGGACAAATACCTGAAGGTTATCCTTCCCGGAAGCAGATTTTGTTGATAATTTAATTCTACTCTCTAGTCAAATTTATCTTAACTTTTATCAATAATTCGGGATTTAGTTATTAACTTATTGTAACCCAGTTGTATGGTTTACGTTGAAGTAGTTAATAATTAATGGTGCACTATTCTTGAGCCGGGGAAGCTCATAACATTCTGCTTATGAATAATTTCAGAAGTATCAGATCTGTTTTCTTTCAATTAAAATCAATATTTTTTTCAACATCGAATTCCTTCACAGAAAATACTTTCCCAACGATTTCATTTCGATGGAGGAAGATAGCTTTACTATTCATTTTTTCAATCGGTTTATGCCTGCAGTCATACTCACAGAGCACATGGTATACACTGGCTTCCGGCGAATGGGATGATCCAACAACATGGACTCTGGATCCTTCAGGTGCCTTACCAAATAACCCAGGTAGCTTAACACCAACAACTTCCCCAACCAGTGCGAGTGACTATGTAGTCATTCTATCAGCTCGAACAGTAACTGTTTCTTCAAACAATAAGACCAATGCACGACTAACTGTTACCGGGCGCATAGATTTTAAAGCTACTACAGGTCATACGTTTACTGAAATTCGAGGGAGTGGTAAAATAATTCTGAAAGCCGATAATTTTCCCGCTGGAGATGCCTCTCATTTTCTCACAGAAGATCAGGGTGAAGGAACGGTAGTTTTTGATAGTACAGGTTATGATTTAACTACTGCACATACATTTTATCATGTGGAAGTCGATTTGGATAACGCTACAGATGTTTTAGTGCTTCTGGCCGATTACCAGATTGATGGTAATTTAACAATTTCCAGCGGGGTATTTCAGATAAACGATAATTCAAGCACTACAGCCTTGAATTTACTGGTATATGGTACAACTACTATTAGTTCGGGTACAAGTTTTACAGTTGGTACCGGCAGCACAGTGCATTCTGTTGAATTTCAGGGAGACGTTACTAACAATGGAACCATAGATTTTGCCAATGATGCACAATACAGCTGTGAAGCTACGGGAGCTGTAAAGGTTACTTTTAGCGGCGCATCTGATAATACATTAACGTGTAATGGTACAACCGATTTTTACAGATTAATCCTTGATAAAGGAACGGATGAAACCTATGTTCTTGATGTTATATCGACAAGTACAGCTAACTTTCAATTATTTGGACCGGTTGCTGGTGGGGGTTGTCTGGATGCAGGTGCTGAAGGATGGGAAAACCTTGCTTTGGTACTATACAATGGAACACTCAAACTAGGTTCGAATATAGATATTCCTATACTTGGTGCGTGGCGTAATGGAACAGCATCACCCTATGAATTTCATATTGCGTCTGGCACCAGACTTTGGATTGACGGTGCCGATGTATCAACCCATACCACCGGTGGAGGTTGGCGTGGTATTACAATCTATGGAACACTGCAGGTTACGTCAGGTAGTTTTACAAACCCGGATAATACAGGAGGGATAACCTATTTCAGTAATGTTACAGAACCCGGAAAACTGGTTTTCGAAGGAGGTACTGTTACTACTACCCAGGTAAAGGAGGCAAGCACAACAGGCCGATTTAGCTATATTCAATCGGGTGGTACACTTTATATTAATAATTTATCGGACAGCCGTGGTTCTTCAGCCGTTTTTGCTTTACCCCAAAGCGACTATGTCTTTAACATGTCCGGTGGCTTAATTCAAATTGATGCAATAAACACTACTGCTACTAATGGTATTGATATTGGATGCGACGACGGGAATATTAATGTTACCGGGGGTACAATAGAACTTTTAATACCAACTGAGGATGCAGCAGGTCAGCCTGAGTTTGAGATCAATTCTACAGCTCCGTTTTATAATCTTACTATTACTGAATCAGCAAATGGAGGAACCCAGGAAGTAGCCTTACAAAGCAATCTTACCATTCTAAATGATTTAACAATTGGAGCAAATACTGAGCTTGAAACAAAAGGCTATGATTTATCTATCGGCGGTGACTTAATAATTGAAGATGGAGGTGTTTTTGATCATGATAACAATACAACCTATTTTATTGGAGATCAAAATAGTACTATTGATATAGAAAATAGCACTACTGCCAATGTTCTTCAATTTTATAACCTGGTGATTGATAAAGATCCAAATGGTTCTTCATACTATGATGTTGGAATTGCAGAATGTACAGGTAGAACAACAGACCCTTCGCAGGCTCTGAATTCAATAATACAAGTTCAAAATGGCCTCACTATAAACGAAGGACAGTTTACAATCGAAAGATATACAGTTAACTTGCTCGGAGATTTATCGATTACAGATGGTAAACTTGTTCACAATCCATCTTTATCAGGAAGACTTACCTTAAATGGTTCTTCAGCACAGTCAATAACAGGTTCTGCTTTGTACTCACCTGAATTTGGTTATATAGAACTGGATAATTCCAATGGTGCTACCATCACTACAAATGTTTCAATGGATTATTTTACTCTCACAACGGGTATTTTAAATATTGGCATTAACCGTTTATTAATTGACACAAATTTTGTGGATGGTTCAGGTTTTGGAGCAACAAAAATGATTGAAACCGATGCAGCTCATGGAGCTAAAGGATTAAGATTAAAAATGGATGATGATTACACGGGAGGAGCAACTGTAAATTTTCCCGTTGGTTCGAATGGAAATTGGGCAGAATGCGATATAAATATTAGTTCATCGATTGGCAGTGTAACCGGATATTTAACTATTGCACCTGTAAATCTTTATCACCCTACCAGACCATCTGGCGGATGTGATGCAATAGATGGATACTGGAAGACTAAATCAAGTGGATTAAGTGGTACTTCTTCAGGAGTTGAATACCAGATTTATAGCCCTTATGCTGATCCACCCGGAGGTGGAGATTTTGAATACTATTTGATAGATGGTGTCTGGACTAGTAGTGGAGGGGCGTCTACTCCCGGATGGATTACCTTTGAAGATGCAAATTTAGATGGATTTCCGGAAGAAGCGGATTTTACAATAGGTAAAAATGCCTGTTTTAATAATGTTAACTATGTTTATAGTGTAACCACAGGTGATTGGGATGATGCAGGCACGTGGGATGTCGGAGGACCGGCAACTTATGATTATGTGTATATCAGAGATGGACACACAGTAAGTGTTACACGTGATAACCAGGACGATGCCGGAAAAGTTATAGTTGAAGCCGGTGGCACACTTGATATCGGTACTTATACCGGACTTACCTATAATATAGTAAAAGGAGGAGGAACAATAAGAATTGCTTCCAATACTGTTCCAACTGCTGATTATGATGATTTCATGTACAATGATACCGCAACATTTGAATATTACGGAGGCGCATATACTTTGCCTACAGATTTTAGTGTATACCCTAATCTGAAAATTTCAGGTACTGGTAATAAAACAATGATTAATCAGGATGTGCTGGTTAGAAAGAATCTTTATATAGATGGACAAACACTAATATTAAATGATGGAGATAATGTAATTATAAATGATAGCATCATCTTTGACAATGCAGGTGTTTTACAATTTCCAACAGGAGCCACTTCATGCGAGGTAACTGTTAATAAATCAATTGATCTTAGTGGAAGTTCCACAGCCAATACAATTGAAGTAGGTACTGGTGGTACCTATGCAGCTAATCACAGCCTTATTGTCTATGATGATATTAATATAACATCTGGTTCGGTAATAACATTATTCAGGAATACCAGTAACAAAGCGGTTGACTTATATTTTAATGGTAATGGAAATTCAACAGTTAACAGCGATGGTGTAACTTCAAATAATATTGATTTAAACCGGCTAATAATTAATAAATCTGACAACACAGCTGATGTAGATTTTAATGAAGAATTCACTCTAAATGGGGCAACAGATGGTAATAGCGACGAGAAAGCCCTTTACCTGATTAGTGGTGATCTGACTATTGATAATAGTCTTGTAGACATAGATTTAACAACCGGAGGAGAAGATTTTGAAATACCTGCTGAAGCAAGTTTAAATATATTAAATGCTACGGTAAATGCTTCAGGTAGCAATACGGGTATTTCTCTGGATGGATTAATGACTGTAGGCGATGGAAGTTCATGGTTGCTTAATGGAGGGACAAATAACTATATTGAGTATTCCGCTTCTGGCAATGCTCAGATAGTAATTGATCAGGGTACCTTGAGAGTAGGATCTCAGATCAGAAGAAGTACATTAACCTCTGAAGGTATACTGTTATTCTCTCAAAATCATAGCAATTCAACTGTGATAGTAGGAGAAACTGATGCTCCTGAAAATACCAGGGGTGTTTTTGAAATACTCAATGCAGGAAGTGATTTTACACAGGTTGCGGATGCATCCATTACTATTGTTCAATCACAAACCACACCAACAGCTCCATCCATATATCTCGATCCGGAGACCAGCAGCATAGGTTCCGGTGCCGGATTTGTTATTGGAAATGGTTCAACCCCTGCTAGCGATGCTATAGGTATATATTCAACAATCGATTTACAAAATATTACTATCGACGGAACGCAAACACCAACACTTACGCTTTGGACAGTTCCACTCACAATAAATGAAGATCTTACTATTGAGTCAGGAGGAATCCTTGATGCCAACGGACTTGATTTAACTTTAAATGGAGATTTTCTTAATTCAGGTACCTTTACAGCTAATTCAAATACAACATACCTTAGTGGTAGTTCAGATCAAAGAATCTTAGGGAATACAACTTTCTTTAATTTAACTAAAACATCATCAAGTGAACTTTGGCTTGCTTATAACGCAGCAGATATAATAGTATCTAATGATTTAGATTTTCAGGCAGGAACATTACGAGACAGTTCTAATACGGTTACATTGCTTGGAGATTGTAATTTTGACGGGACACATATTCATGGAAGCCAGGCAGGAGACGGTATCTATTTCAACGGTTCTGCTGAGCAAGAATTAACCGGAAATGGCACTTTTGGAAAAGTTACCGTTAATAACAGCGAAGGTGTTACTATACCTTTGGGATACAATTTTACAATTACTGATACATTATCACTCCAATCGGGAGTATTTTCAATCGGTAAAAACCTTTTAACACTTCCGTTAAATGCCGTAATAGAAGAAGCAAATCCATTCTCTTCATCGAATATGATACAAACCAATGTGTCATTTACTGATTATGGAGTTAAAAAATACTTACCATCAGGAGCTTCAACTTTTATTTATCCGATAGGCTCCGGAGGAAAATATAATCCTGTTACACTTACTATTACTGCAAATGATAATAGTACAGGTAGTATCACGGTAAAAGCAGCAGACGAAATGCATCCGAGTATTCAGGAGGATGATGAAACACCTGATCCTCTCATTGTCGATGCCGATAATGTTCTGCAATATCATTGGTTGATGAGATCCAGTGGTATTTCAGGCTTCTCCGCTACTGCAAATATGAAATACGATCCGGGTGATGTGGAAGTAACAGCACCTTATGATGTATATGATTATATTACCGCAAGATTATTAAACGATGGTTCGGGGGATTGGAATAAGTATGATGATGTTGATAAATTTGATGAAGCAAGTGAAATCCTGATATTTGACTTTGCAGGAGTTGATGATGATGAAATTAGCGGTGATTACACGGCCGGAGTAGACGGTTCATCGTTTAACGGTGCTATTCCCGATCAGGTGCCTGCGTATGTAACAAATTCAACCGGCGACTGGACAACCTCCACTATTTGGACACCTAATATTACCGGGGGACCACGTGGTGCAATAACTATAATAAACGCAGGTCATACCGTTACTATTCCATCAAACTACATATCTTCATATACTACAGAAATTTTAGGAGAAGTCAGGATCAATACCACCTTAGGTCATAGATTCGGAGAAGTTACAGGTAATGGGACATTGTATACTGAGCGTGAGGTAATACCCGCCGGCATATACGATGAATTCTTTTCATCGGCCGGAGGTACACTGGAATATGGGGGTAGTGCCGATCTTGATGTTCTTGCAGGCCAATCACTTGTCAATAACCTTACATTCAGTGGTACCGCTGAAAGACGTTTACCTAGTAATAATATTACGTTAAATGGCGATTTTGAAATCAATGGAGGTGCTACATTAGATGTTAACAATGACAATGATATTGATATTGAGATCAGGGGAGATTTGATCAGAACCTCTGGTAATTTTAATGCTGGTATCGATCTCACGAATACAATCTCCTTTACTTCATCAGTTACTCAAAATATTTCGGGAGATTTCACCGGTACAAATACATTGAATACACTTGAAGTCGATAATGCAAATGGAGTAACACTTTCCGGTGATGTAGATATTGCAGAAGAATTAGTTCTAACGAATGGAGTGATCACCACAGGTGCCAATACACTAAAAATTACTCTTACAGCAACAGTTTCTCCGGTTTCAGGAACTACAACTGAGCATGTAGATGGTTCATTAACGAAAGTACTTACAAGTAGTGGTGACTTTACATATCCTATTGGTGATAATGGGAGTCTTGGAATTATAGATCTTATCGATGTCAATGGTTGGGGAGGAGGCTCCGGAGAGTTCTCCGCTGAGTATTTCTTTAGCAATCCAACAACCGATATTGGTAGTGCTATGGAGACAGGAATCAATACAGTCAGTAATTCGGAATATTGGGAAATTCAGTCACCCGCAAGTGGACAAAGTTTAATGAAGATCACGCTTGATGGTTCAAGCGATGTTGCAAATGCTCTTTCCGATATAAATGATTTGGTTATTCTTGGATGGGATGGTTCTGAATGGGATTCTGTTGGAGGTAATTATACTATTGCTGGAAATGCTACATCCGGTTCAATAACTTGCGATACTGATATTGATTTTGATACGTATAGTTATTTTACGCTGGGTTCTAATCAAACAATAACTCTTATCACTGCATCGATTATCAGTGGTGATGTTGCAATTTGCAATGGTGAGTCTGCTACTATTACAATAGCTTTAACAGGAGGGACAACTCCCTGGGAAGTACAATATACTGACGGGTCATCAACATTTACTGAAAGTGGCATAAATTCCAGTCCGCATGATATTACTGTTACACCTTCTTCTACCACCACTTATACATTAACTTCAGTGGAAGATAATACGCCGACAAGTGGAAGTCTGGTAGGAGATATTGATGCTATTATTACTGTGAATTCTCTACCGACAATTACATTTTCAAATAATTCAACCGGTGATGAAATTTGTGATGGTGATGAGGTGATCTTTACAGCCTCCGGGGGTACTAATTATGATTTTCACTTAAATGCAACTTCTGATCAGTCAGGTACTTTAACCACATATACAACCTCGACACTTGCAGACCAGGATGAAATTTACGTCGTGGTGACTAATAGCAATGGTTGCTCCGATACAAGTTCTACAACAACTATTGCTGTTTATCAACCTCCAACTGCCAATGCGGGAAGTGATGAAGAAATTTGTGCAGGCAATACGCATGATCTGAGCACTTCAACAACACCTCCGGGTGCTACCAATTATGCAAGTTTGCTTTGGACAACAAGCGGAACAGGAGGATTTGATAACAATACACTCTTGCAACCTGTTTATACGCCGGGTGCAGCTGATGAATCTGCGGGAAGTGTAATCCTGACCCTGACAGCAAATGGCAATGCATCGTGTGTGGCTGCTATTGATGATATGTCGTTGGTAATCAATCTGATACCAACTATCATCCTGGGAGCGAATCCTGCTGTATGCAGTGGTGCGACTATTGCAAATTTAAACTATACAGCTACTACTGGCAGCCCCGATCAATACAGCATAGATTTTGATGCAGCAGCAGAAGGAGAGGGCTTTGTTGATGTAGCGGATAATGCATTACCTGCAAGTTCGATAGTCATTACAGTACCCGGTGCAACAGCATCAGGTACGTATAATGCAACATTGACAGTAGATAATAGTACAACAGGTTGTTTAAGTGGGAATTATGCTATCTCTGTAACGGTGAATCCATTGCCAGCGCCATCAATTACCGGTAATGATGCGGTTTGTGAAAGGGATACGCTTAGCTATTCTACTCCTGCTACGGGCAATACCTTTGTATGGACAGTTACCGAAGGTGATATAGTCTCCGGTCAGGGAACCGATCAGATAGTTGTTGGCTGGGATACATTATTGCCAGTAGGGACTCTCAGTGCTGCAGGTACAGTGGAGGTGCAGGAAACAATAACTGCAACTTCATGCCAGTCGACAGACATTTTGAATATTACAATTCGAAGGGTATCTGAAACCGGTCCGGTAAATCATATTGATCCTTTAATATATCCGTGATAATTAATGGATTACGAAATAATTAGAAGTATAAATATCAACCAATATTAATAGAAACAGAAATAGCATTTATCATTGAAAAAGAGGCTTATATGTAATAATTAGTATTTAACTTAAATAAAGTGTAACAAAGGGCCTCTAATGCGGTATAAACGGGTATAAATGAAATCTTACACAAAAAAATAAAATAACACAATTATGTTTAATTTATTAAAACAGGGAATTATGAAGAGAGTTTTTAAATTCAGAACAATTTTAGCCATAGCAGTTTCTCTGCTGTTTGCTAACGGACTATCAGCACAAACACCAATTCCGGGATGGGACAATGGAGCTGGTGGAGATAATTATGACGCGACAGCAAATTCATATGTTATTGTTGGTAGTACAATACCATTGTATGCCGATCCTGATCCATACTATCACCCTGCTTACGATCCTACCGACGGGAGCGGTCTTAATGCAGCAGGATTTACCTGGGTATGGACTTCAGCTGATGAGCCTGCAAACATTACTTTCGGTGGTGCTGCTGATAACTACCTGGAAGTAACCGGTGTGAATGCTGGTGCTTATACAGTGAATGTGGCTGAAACCGCACCTGCAGCATGGGGAAGTTGTGCCGACGCCGGTCAGAACATTACGGTAAATGTTGTAGCTGTACCGGCTATAGCATATGAGGCTGTATTGGCTGCTGGTAATCCTTATGAAGAGTGCTCAGGAAGCGCATCATTACCGGCGGCAATTACTTCAGTAATCAGTGGTGGTTACCAGGCATACCGTCTTGCATGGAATTTGGAAATCAAAACTTTAACTTCGGGTGGCGCAGATAAAGATTTCTATGATACTGACAAAATAACAGTTATCATTCCTCCGGTACTTGCCGAAGAATATACTCAGGCTGTACCAGAAGCTGTTGCAGCTATCGGTAACCATGATATTACTTCAATAGCAGGAGGTTTTACAGTGATTGATGTCAGTACTACAGTTTATACCTATACATTACAGGGTTTGAACGATCAGGCTTCTCGCTGGAGTGATTTTCTTACTTTAGCAGGTCTGGGTACAGAAAATACTGCTACTGCAGGTGATTTCACTTATTATGATACTGCTGATGATGTTCTCACAGTAACTGTTCACCCATCACCAACAACAGGGCCAATCTATCATATTGCTACCGGCTGGGCTAACTAATAAGCATTCCGGTATTTGAGCAGAGAAGGAGTAAGAATTTTAATATCAATCCCTTGGTTAGTAGAAGCCATATAGTTATACTAACAACACTGATACTGTTTAACATTACTTTCGGATACGGGCAGGTTCTATTGGAGCCTGCCTGTGCCGAAAGTATTGAATTATATGGTGTGACAGGTTTTGAAGATTCTGAATTTATCTGGTCATTCGATTCGCGTTATGGAACGGTTTTGGAAGGCAACGGCACCGATACAATCAGAATACGATGGGGATATGCCACCGGCACAGTGCAACTGGAAGTGCTTGAAATAACCAGCGAAAACTGCACCAATATACCCTCTCGTGCCATCATTGAGATCATGGCACCAAATGTGGATCTTGGGTACGATTTTCCGGAAATTTGCGATCAGGATTCCATGATTTTTGAAGCAGGTGATCATTATGAACCTGACTATAACATATTGTGGCACGACGGTAGTACCGGAGATGAATATATTGCCACCAGGACCGGAGAAATATGGGTTCGTATAACCGATGGCTTTGGATGTGTCAGATACGATACTGTTTCTCTTTTGGTACATCCATTACCAACCGTAAACCTTGGAAGGGATACTTTGCTTTGTGACCCGGGAAGTTATTACATAATCAGACCAGGCGACTATTCTGATTATCGATGGAGTTTTACACTTACTGACGAGATTATTGAGGGAGAATGGGAATATATTATGTATCCTAATGAATCGGATATGCCTGACACCATCGTATTAGAAGTGAAGGATTATAATGAATGCTGGGCTAGCGATACATTGATTCAATATCCATGTAATTTTGAAGCACTTTTTAGAGACATGCCTAATGCAATAACACCTGATGGTGATGGTATAAACGATGTATGGAACATTAGCCATATGGAGTTTTTTGAGAATGGAGTATTAGAGATTTTTGACCGGTGGGGACGCCTGGTATACAGAACTACAAACGTTTATGAAGAACCTTGGGATGGTAAGTCAGGCGGAAGAGACTTACCCATGGATTCCTATTATTTTGTTCTTGATTTAAAGGTACCGGGCTCGACACCCATTGCCGGAACTGTTAATTTAATTCGATAGGTTCCCGGATGTTAAACAACTTAATTGGATATATTTGTTTTCCGGTAAAAATCATTGTAAAGAAGAATCAAACACCAAATGGAAGGGCAAAATAACAAAGGATGAAGTTATCTCATGTTAAATATATAGTTATTGTAAGTTTTCTTTGCTCATCCGTTTCCATGGCGCAGCAATTTCCTATTTACAGTCAGTATATGATGAACGGGTTTTTATTGAATCCTGCTGTTGCGGGACATGAAGGTTATACTGCTATAAATCTTACTGTAAGAGAGCAATGGCTTGGATTAAAAGACGCCCCCAGTACATATGCTCTAACAGGACAAACACGTTTACTTAAAAACAGTTTTATTTCGCGTTCCAAATCAGTCCGGCGACGGAAACGTGTGACGTCGCGAAGCGGCAGGGTTGGATTGGGGGTCTATATTTTTAATGATCAGAATGGTGCATTCAGAAGAACCGGTGCGCAACTCACTTATGCTTATCATCTTACTTTTGGCCGCTCTCAACTGTCAATGGGTACTTCATTAAGCACTTTTCAGTACAAACTGGATAAGGATAAGCTAAATCCGGAAAATCCGAATGACAGATTATTACTGGAAACTGAAAGTAAAGCATTTATTACGGATGCTAACGTTGGTTTGTATTATTCCGACCGCCATATATACGCCGGATTATCTGTGCAAAACCTGTTCGAAAGCTTTATTAAATTAAGCAACAGGGAAGGTGCGGGATTTAAGCTGGAAAGACAATACCTGACGATGGCCGGTTACAGGTTTGACTTGATTGATTTTTTATTCGTTGAACCTTCCTTTCTCTTCAAGTTTAGCGAAAATATTGTATCTCAAGCTGATCTGAATCTGAAATTTTATTTTAAGGAAGATTACTGGGCTGGTATTGCCTACCGTACAGGAAGCGGTTCAGCCAGCGATACCTTCTGGCGCTGTCACCAAATTTCACGGCCAGCATTACCTCATGT
>DAOUOU010000196.1 GCA_030626465.1 Bacteroidales bacterium | reverse complement strand
CTCAATACCAAACAGGCCTGCTATCATAGCCAAAGCTATTCCGGTATTACCACTGGTAGGTTCAATCAATTTTGTATGCTTTCCGATTTCACCTCTTTCCAACGCTCCTTTTATCATTCCCAAAGCGGCACGATCTTTCACGCTTCCACCCGGATTTCTGCCTTCAAGTTTGGCAAAGAGTTTTATACCTCTCTTTTGAACAATTCTGTTTAACTGAACCAATGGAGTATTGCCAATCAGATCGAAGATAGAATTCACGAGGATAAATTTGCCAGGTAAATTAAGTAAGCTCTGAAAGAGATTCTAAAGGTAGTAAAAAAAAGGAAAGCAGAAGGGAAGGGGTTTTCTTCTGCTTTCTCTCCAAAGAACTTATTTTTTCTCTGCTACCAGTTCAATATCTATCTGCATTTCATCATCGACATAGTTGTCCTTCAGATCTGTAAAAACACTTTTAGAGCGTTGCAACACTGAAAACAGGAGTTTAATATTTAACAATTCAATAATAAAGGATTCTATCGGGTTGATCTATTTTCTATACCACTTCGTTCAAGGAGTGGTTCGATGGAGGGTTCCTGTCCTCTGAAATTGACATACAATTTCATTGGATGTTCGGTTCCACCCTTGGATAGAATGTGTTCTCGAAAACCGGAAGCTGTTTTCCTGTCAAATATCCCATTTTGTTTAAACAATGAGAAAGCATCAGCATCCAGTACTTCGGCCCATTTGTAGCCATAATATCCTGCTGCATAACCCCCTGCAAAAATATGAGTAAACGCTGAACTCATAGCAATACCCTCGACAGCAGGCAACAGTTCTACTTCAGATACGGCTAATTTTTCAAAAGATTCTATGCTTTCATCAACGGGAGCCGTTATACTGTGCCAAGCCATATCTGTTAATCCATACCCTATTTGACGTGATGCAAGGTAGGCACTATTGAAGTTTTTACTTTCGATAATTTTCATAAGTAATTCTTCAGGCATCCTTTCTCCGGTTTCATAATGAAAAGCCACCATATCAAGCCATTCCTTTTCTTCAGCCCAGTTTTCCATGATCTGTGAGGGAAGTTCCACAAAATCGCGATATACCTCTGTTCCGGCAAGTGCACTATACTTAACATCACTAAATATTGAGTGCAGAGCATGTCCGAACTCATGCAGCAGGGTTCTGACTTCGTAGTAAGTCAGCAATGACGGTTTTTCCCCAGATGGTTTGGTGAAATTGAATACAAGCGACACATGAGGGCGGACATCTTTACTATCTGTCTTATGCTGTTGGATATAGTTAGTCATCCATGCTCCCTGCTTTTTGCCTTCACGGGGAAAATAATCCATATACAACAAAGCGAGGAATTGCTGATCTTCATCGTATACCTCAAAGACTTTAACATCCGGATGATATATCGGAATATCAATATTTTCTGAAAAAGAAATGCCATATAATTTTTTTCCAAGCATGAATACACCCTCCTGCACATTTTCAAGCTTAAAATAGGGTCGCGTGATCTCATCGTTGATATTGAATTTTTCTTTTTTTAGTTTTTCTGAATAGTAGTTCCAGTCCCACCGTTCTATTTCATAACCGGCACCAAGCCTTTTTGCATAGTTTTTAATTTCCAAAGTCTCTTCCAGGGCTATGGGCTTATAAGCACTTGTTAGTTTGTCAAGAAATCTATTAACCTGTTCGGGGGTTCCGGCCATTCTATTGTCAAGGATATAAGCTGCATACGTTGGATGCCCAAGAAGATTTGCCTGTTTTAGGCGTAACTCTGTTATTCTTTTAATAATATCATATGTATTATTGTTGTTGTCGTGCGACCCCCTGCTGTTGTAAGCCATAAATATTTCTTGTCTCAATTCCCTGTTATCAGCATACTTCATAAAGGGCATAAAGCTTGGAAACTGAAGGGTAAATACCCAAGCTTCAAGTTTTCGGTTTTTAGCTTCTTCACCCGCTGCTGTAATAAGATCTTCTGAAAGCCCTGAGAGATCTGAAGAGTCAGTAATATGAAGAATATAGTCATTGGTTTCGGCAAGGACCTTCTCATTGAACTGAACCGATAACTTTGCCAGTTCCTCCGTTATATCACGGTATTCTTCTTTGTCAGGATTGCTAAGGTTAGCACCATTACGAATAAAGTTGCGGTAGGTTTTTTCAAGCAATGCATTTTGTTCCCCGGATAATTCATCCCTTTCAAGGTTCTCATATACAAATTTAACCCGATTGAAAAGGATAGGGTTAAGCTTAACATCATTATTGAATTTAGCCAGCTGCGAAGAAATATCTCTGGCAATTGCCTGAATGTCAGGATTTGTTTCTGCAATATTCAGATTAGATAGTATCCTGTTCAAATTCTCCAGGAATTCACCACTTGCCTCCAGAACAACGATTGTATTGTTGAAATTCGGTGTTTCCGTATTATCAACAATTGCTTGTATTTCTTTTCTGGCTTTTACAAAGGCAGTATCGAAAGCTGGTGAAAAATGCTCAGCCCTTAATAAGTCGAACGGAACCGATTCATAAGGTGTATTATACCCGGTTAATAATGGATTGTTCATAGATCTCTTTGTCTTAGAGCATGCAAAAATAGATAAAACCACAAGTGCAGTTAAATAGAACTTTAATTTCATAACATAAAGGTTATCATTTTTTGTAATGATACGTATTCTGTTTGAATAGAATTATGTCAGATATCATATTTCAGGCAGCTGCCAGTTAAAAAAGAACAAGTATTCTATTGAAATGGTTCTTTGAATTCTAGGAATCAATAATATATTTACTTTTAAAAGTTTATTCATTACATACTAGACAGATTATTACAGATGAAATCAATACATAAATTATCACTCTCTATTGTTTCGGGAATTCTACTTTCCCTGGGTTGGTATGAATGGGGTTCGGGTCTTTTCCTGCTTATAGGCTTTATCCCTCTTCTATTTGTTGAAGAACAGATCAGCAGCAGGAACATAAGTAAAGGCCGGCGAGGGGCATTCCTTTATGCATCCCTGTCAATGTTCATCTGGAATCTGATTGCTACATGGTGGATAAAGAATGCTTCCTTTTTTGGATTGGTTGCAGCTGTTGTCGTTACGACCTGTTATATGTCTTTATCCTTCTGGCTTTATTCTTTTACAAAGAAACGCTGGGGAAGACATATTGGATACATATCCCTGCCAGTATTCTGGATTGCTTTCGAATTTGCCTATAATCATGGCGAGATATCATGGCCATGGCTGACCTTAGGAAATGGTTTTCTTTTTGATGTTAAGCTAATTCAATGGTACGAATTCACAGGAATATTTGGCGGTTCTTTCTGGATACTGGTAATAAACATCCTGTTATTTGAGACAACCCGTCAGCTCATAGAAGGCAAGGATCTGAAAAAAACCATTTGTCTTCTTCTACCGGCAGTTCTTCTAATCATCTTACCGATATCATTTTCTCTTATTCGTTACTATACTTACAAAGAACATATGAATCCTCGTGAGATTGTCGTAGTGCAGCCCAACATCGATGCATACGTCAAATTTATTGATATGCCTCAAATTGAACAAACAAGAATACAGATCGATGAAGCGGCAAAACTAACAAATGAATCAACAGATTATGTGGTTGCTCCGGAAACTTCAATTAGTGGAAGATTCTGGATTGATGAATTTGAATATCTGCCTGATATAAGGATGATCAGGAATTTTCAGGAGCCCTATCCCAAACTCAAATATGTTGTGGGAGTTTATTGTTATGAGCGTTATTCCTCGCAGGAGGAAATTACGAAAACAGCCCGGCCTTTAGGAAAAACAGGTTATTATTTCGACACCCATAATTCGGCCATACAACTCGATTCAACCAGTCAGATTCCAATATATCATAAATCTATGTTAGTTACCGGGGTGGAAAAGATGCCTTATACATGGATGCTCAAACCACTTGAAAAGCTTACATTACAACTTGGAGGAATATTCAGAAGTCATGGCATACAGGAAGAGAGAGAGGTCTTTACAGCAAGTGATGATGAGGTGAAAGCAGCCCCGGTTATTTGTTATGAATCGGTATATGGTGAATACGTGGGAGAGTATATCAAGAAAGGCGCTAATATTATTTTTGTTATCACAAACGATGGCTGGTGGGGAGATACACCCGGACATCGACAGCATAATGGTCTTTCAACCTTGCGCGCCATTGAGACGAGAAGGAGTATAGCACGATCGGCAAATACCGGCATTTCATGTTTTATTAATCAAAGAGGAGATGTGCTTCAAAAACTTACATGGTGGAAACGTGATGCTATACGTGGCAATCTTAATTTAAATGAAAAACTCACCTTTTATGTAAAACACGGGGATTATATCGGGAGATTGATGTTCTACCTGGCAATACTTTTGTTAACAGGTATTCTCTATACAACAATACAAAATTTAAGAAGCAGGCGTATTTCCCGTTAAAAGATTCCATTACTATCGAAACACATGATAAAGCCTGCAAAAAATAGAAAGGAACAAAGGGTTAAACCCTTGTATTTTATTAAATTATTTTTTTTCTTGCCCTATGCAACTACACAGATAATTAATTGTCATTATAGGCGAAAACCAGAACAATTTGGAGGTAGCGTATCAGGACATACATCGCGATATTATTGAGCTGAGTAAAGCAGGGAATAATAAAGCTCAATATCAGCTTTACAAGCTATATTCCAAGGCTATGTTCAATATTTGCTGCCGCATGACGAATAATTATTTTTTAAAAAAAATAATTTAATAAAAT
>DAOUOU010000051.1 GCA_030626465.1 Bacteroidales bacterium | reverse complement strand
CGTGTTGTAAATTTTCATCGAAACATATAAGAATTGCTTTATCTGCTTCTGCAAGCATTGCGGCATTCTGGTGAATTTCCATAATGGCTTTGCAAGTTTCAGGATCTTCAAATACAATAAAATGCCAGGGTTGTTTGTTAACTGCCGATGGAGCATACATGCCGGCATGGATAATTTTATTAACTATTTCATCTTCGATCTTTTTCTCAGAATACCTTCTGATACTGCGTCTTGTGAAGATTGATTCAAATACTTCCATAGTTTGAATAAGATTAGAATAGAAAGGCACAACAAAATTATAAGAATTAATTTCTAAATTTAATGACAGACATAAATAGATAATGAAATAGATGGCCAAGAAGAAAAAAAAGATTTTTGTACTCGATACCAACGTTCTTTTGCATGATTATAAGTGTATATATAACTTCCAGGAGAACGATGTTGTTATCCCTATTACAGTTCTTGAGGAGCTTGATAAATTTAAAAAAGGAAATGCTCTGATAAATTTCCATGCCCGTGAATTTGCTCGTGAGCTGGACAGGTTATCGGGAGACGGATTGTTCAACGGAGGTGTGTCTTTAGGTAAAGGTTTAGGTAAATTATCTATTGAAACAGGCAAAGCTTTTTCAGAGAAAATACGAGAATCGTTTCCGGAAAATACTCCTGATCACCGAATTCTGGCAATTGCTGAATACGTCTTTCTGAACAAGAAGGAAGACGATGTGGTGCTTATCACGAAAGATATAAACCTGAGAATGAAAGCCAAATCGATTGGCGTGATGGCCGGAGATTATGAGAGTGATAAAGTACAAAATATTGATGAAATCTATAAAGAGATATATATTCTTAAGGATATTGCCGATGATCAGATTTCAAAAGTATACAACGATGAAGAAGGTATTTTGGTAGAGGAGGTAAAAATTTCACCACAGCCCACTCCAAACCAATATTTCATACTTAAGGGGAATCGTTCCAGTGCGTTGGTTCATTACAAAGCCAGTGAAAGACTATTCGGAAGGGTTTTAAAACAGAAAGTTTATGGCATTGAACCCCGCAATGCTGAGCAGACTTTTGCATTGGATGCACTTCTGAGAGATGAAGTACCGTTAATATCGATTACAGGAAAAGCCGGTACAGGAAAAACTTTGCTCGCCCTGGCCTCCGCCATTCAACAACGCCAAAAATTCACACAGATTTTTCTGGCAAGACCAATTGTCCCTCTGTCAAACAGGGATATTGGTTTTTTACCTGGCGATGCCAAAGAGAAGATAGGACCTTATATGCAACCTCTGTTTGATAATCTGGATGTAATCAAGAATAAATTCAGCTCTACAAGCAAGGAATATCAAAAGATAGAAGAAATGCAAAAATCGGAAAAACTTATTATTACACCTCTTGCTTATATTCGTGGCAGAAGTCTTTCCAAAGTATTTTTTATTGTTGATGAAGCACAAAATCTCACGCCTCATGAGATAAAAACAATTATTACGCGGGCAGGTGAAGGAACAAAAATGGTTTTTACCGGCGATATTGAACAGATTGACACCCCCTATCTGGATATGAAATCGAACGGACTTTCTTACTTAACAGATAAAATGATCGGTCAGGAAGTATTTGCTCATATAAACCTGGTAAAAGGCGAAAGGAGTTTTCTTGCTGAACTGGCCAGTAACTTATTGTAATATCCTCATTTTACTATGTCTTCAAAAAAAACACTCTACATTGTTCGGCATGCAAAATCAAGCTGGGACTATGAAAATATTTCCGATGTTGACAGGCCATTGAAACTTAGAGGTATCCGAAATGCTTATGAGATGGCGCGACGTCTGAAAATTGATTGTAAAGTGCCTGAAATTTTCATCAGCAGTCCCGCCAACAGGGCTCTCCATACTGCATCTATTTTCTTGAATGTATATGAATTGCCATACTATAAACTAAAGATTGATGAACGATTGTATGGCCATCGTACAAGTGAGATCCTTGAACTGGTTAAATCTCAATCGTCAGATATCGATAAAATGATGATTTTCGGACATAACCCTGATTTTTCGGAATTAGCACGTACATTTGCAAAAAAGCCATCTATTGAACTGCCTACGTGCGGAATTGCTATATTTGACTATAAGTGTGCAAACTGGAATGAAATAAGCAGGGAGAATATGACGAAGGAGTACTATGATTTTCCCAAAAAAGAATAAAACAAAATTCTCATTATACTTGCTAACCGGACAAAATTAAATGGGGAAACAGCAACAAAAAATAATTAACAGGGAATTAAGCTGGCTTTCTTTTAACGAAAGAGTTTTGCAGGAAGCACAGGATAAAAAAAATGTACCGCTTATTGAGCGAATTCATTTTCTTGGAATTTTTTCAAATAATCTTGATGAGTTTTTTAAGGTACGTGTTGCCACCATTAAAAGAATGATAGACATCCAGGAAGGGAAACAACGTGTTGAGGGGGAAAAGCCTAATAGCTTAATAAATAAAATACAGAAAAAGGTAATAAAGCTTCAGAATAAGTTTGAAACAACCTTTCATAATATACTGGGAGAATTAGAGCAACATAATATTTTTATAATTAATGAGAAGGAGTTGAATCCAAAGCAGGAGATCTATGTCAGGAAATATTTTAAGGAGAAGATTTTGCCTGAATTGTCGCCTATTATGCTTCACAATATTGAGGATTTTCCTTACCTCAAGGATAAGTCGATTTATTTAGCAATAAAACTTACGAATACCGGATTGAATATGGATTCGGAATATGCTCTTATCGAAATTACTACCGATGTTCTGCCCCGCTTTTTTGAGTTGCCTTCTGAATCAGACAGAAAGTTCATTATTCTTCTGGAAGATATAATACGTTTTGCCCTTGAAGATGTGTTTGCCATTTTTGAATTCGATACTTGTGAGGCATGGACAATAAAAATGACACGCGATGCAGAACTTGACATGGACAATGATGTTTCACAAAGCTTTCTTGAGCAGATTTCAAAAGGAGTTATGGGTAGGAAGACAGGACAACCGGTTCGATTTGTTTTTGATAATAGCATTGCCAAAGACCTCTTGGATTATATAATTGAAAAAAATGGACTTGATGAGGCCAATAATCTGATTCCGGGAGGCAGGTACCATAATTTTAAGGATTTTATTAAGTTTCCTAATATTGGGCGACCTGATCTCACGTATGAAAAAACACCTCCTGTCTGGCACAAAAGTGTTGAATATAACAAAAGTATTATAGATGTAATGAAGCAGAAAGATTTCATGCTTCATGTACCTTACCAGGATTTTACTATAATAATAGGATTGTTGCAGGAGGCATCTATTGATCCTAGGGTCAGGGAAATATCTCTTACAATCTACCGGGTTGCTGACAACTCAAAAGTCATAAATGCTTTGATGAACGCCTGTAGAAATGGAAAACTGGTGAATGTTGTCATTGAACTTCAGGCGAGGTTCGATGAAGAAGCTAATATTTACTGGTCGAGAAGACTGGAAGAAGTTGGAGCAAATATATTTTTTGGTATTCCCAGGCTAAAAGTCCATGCTAAATTGCTATGCATAACACGTATAGAGGAGAGAAGCCTGGTGCATTATGCCTGTGTTGGTACCGGAAATTTCCACGAAGGTACTGCAAATGTTTACTCCGATTTAACGTTATTTACTGCTGACCCAAGAATTACAAGGGAGGTGAAAAAGGTTTTTGAATTTTTTGCAAATACCTACAGAAACCAATCCTATCGTCATTTGATCGTATCCCCACTATATATGCGAAAGAAATTCTACCGTTATATTGATAATGAAATACGCAACGCCAAGAGTGGCAAGAAGGCTAAGATAATCCTGAAGATTAACAATCTTGTTGATAAGGAAATTATTTATAAACTGTATCAGGCGAACAATGCCGGAGTGGAAATTGTACTAATAATAAGAGGCATATGTTCTTTGATTCCGGGGATACCCGGAATGAGTGAAAATATTAAAGCGATCAGTATTGTAGATAAGTTCCTTGAACATTCACGAATAATAATATTTCATAACAATGGCAATGATCTCTATTTCATATCATCGGCAGATTGGATGGGAAGAAATCTGGATCGAAGAATTGAAGTTGCCTGTCCGGTTTACGATAAAACCATTCAACAGGAAATAAAGGATTTAATTGAGATTCAAATGAAAGATAATGTTAAGGCGCGAATAATAAACGAAGAACAGGATAATAATTACATAGTAACAAAAAACTCAGAAGAAGTTCGTTCACAGTTTGTTCTTCATGATTATTACAAAAGTAAACTGTTTGAAAAATAAAACTGTTATCAAGATTATACCAAAATTTTTACCTCTTTCCATCAATTTTTTTATACTAATTATCCGTTTATCTTTGAGATCGATATAAATTTATACCTATGGATCTTGAGAGTCTATGCAATGAAGCTATTGTTCTGATCAGGGAAGTTGGGAATTTTATTAGCAACGAGAGAGTAAAGTTTTCAAAGGAAAGTATTGAATCAAAAGGAAAACATAACTATGTGACATATGTCGATACCAAGGCTGAAGAGTTATTGGTTGAGGGATTACAACAGATACTTCCTTCGTCAGGGTTTATCACTGAAGAAGGAACTGCATCTGTAAGAAATGAAATATACAACTGGGTGATTGATCCTCTGGATGGGACTACCAATTTCATTCATGGCTCCCCTCCTTATGCTATTAGTGTTGCCCTCATGGAAAAAGAAGAGGTAGTGCTTGGAGTGGTTTACGAAATATCAGGGTCTGAATGTTTTTACAGCTATAGAAACTCGGGCGCATTTTTGAATGGCAGTGCTATACATGTATCCAAAGTTGAAAGTGTTTCAGAATCATTAATAGCCACAGGATTCCCTTACGATAACTTTGACAGGTTGGAGCCTTTTATGAGAAGCCTTAAACACTTTTTTGTTCACACTCATGGAGTGCGCCGCCTGGGTTCAGCTGCTACTGATCTGGCTTATGTGGCATGCGGACGATATGATGCTTTCTATGAATACAACTTAAATGCATGGGATGTTGCTGCAGGAGCATTTGTTGTGAAACAGGCTGGTGGTATGGCAGGAGATTTCAGTGGTGGGGAGAATTATATATTCGGCAGAGAAATTGTTGCATCAAACAAACGTATATTTAATGAATTTCAACATAAAGTTGGACAGATTATGAATCCGTAATCTTATGAGTGGAGTTCTGACGACAAAAGATAAATTTAAATTATTTCCGTTATGGGTAATTACACTTATCCCTTTGGAAATACTTTACCTTCTTTCAGATATGGTTTTTATAATAATATACTACGTAGTTGGTTACAGGAGAAATGTTGTGTTAGATAACCTGAGAGTATCATTTCCAGAAAAGAGTGAGAAAGAAATGAAAAGAATTTCCAGGAAATTTTATCACTATTTATGTGATTCTATTATAGAAAGTGTCTATCTGATAAACATGAATCTGAATGAGTGTAATAAAAGATATAAATTCAGGAACCCTGAATTATTAGAAAACCTGGCTAAAAATGGTAGAAATATTATTCTGGCAATTAGTCATTACGGAAATTGGGAATGGGCAAACAATCTGAATCATTGGGGCCCTTATAAAATATTGGGCATCTATAAACCTATGTCTAATAAATTATTTGATCGTTTATTTATTCATATGAGAGGAAAGTATGGCTCGATACCAGTGGCAATGAAGAATACACTCAGGGAGGTAGTGAAAGCACAAAAGAAGAAAGAACTTTTTGCGTTATATTTGGTAGCCGATCAAAGACCCGGACGAGAAGATCTTTCATACTGGACTCACTTTCTGAATCAGGAAGCTCCGGTAATAACAGGATTGGAAAAGTTATCGTTACGGTATGATCTGCCGGTTGTTTTTTTTAACATGAGCAGGGTTAAGCGCGGGTTTTACGAAATTACTTTCGAATTAATAGTGGAAAATCCAAAGAAGACAAAGAAGTATGAAATAACAGAGGCTTATATACACAGGGTTGAAAAAATGGTAAAAGAACGACCTGAATACTATTTATGGTCACATAAACGATGGAAATACAAACCTGAAGAATTTAAGTCAGAGGCTGCCAGCACATGAATACACTTGTAGCAATAGTAATACTTAACTGGAACGGGAAGAAATATCTGGAGACCTTTCTTGCGTCTGTCATCAAATATTCCGCTAGTTCAGACAGAAAAATAGTTATTGTTGACAATAACTCGTCTGACGGTTCCATAGAATATTTACGCTCAAACTTTCCTGACGTAGAAATTATACAATTCAATATTAATTATGGATTTGCGAAAGGGTATTCACTCGCACTTCCCAAAATTAATGCAAAGTATTATGTTCTGCTGAATACAGATGTTGAAGTTACTGAAAACTGGCTGGACCCGCTTATCAATATGCTTGAAAAGGATACAACCATTGCTGCAGCCATGCCAAAGATCAAATCATACACCCGAAAGAACTATTATGAATACGCCGGTGCCGGTGGCGGATTTATTGATAAATATGGATACCCATTCTGCCAGGGGAGAATCCTTACGGAGATAGAAAAAGACGAGGGACAATATGATACTGAAAAAGAAATTTTCTGGGCTTCGGGAGCATGTATGTTTATCAGATCAGAAGCCTATTCGAAAACAGGCGGACTGGATGGTGATTTTTTTGCACACATGGAGAAAATTAATTTATGCTGGCAACTCAAAAGGCTCGAATATAAGATCTACTATTGTCCTGAATCTGAAATTTATCATGTTGGTGGTGGCACATTACCAAATGATAATCCCCGTAAATTATACTATAATTACAGGAATAGCTTGTATTTACTTTTTAAAAATCTTAACAGAATTCAGCTAATTACTATTTTTCTTCCTCGTTTATTCCTTGATTGTGTATCATCCTCTCTGTATTTATTGCAGGGTAAGTTTTCATTCTTTATGTCTGTTGTTCGGGCACATTTGAGGTTTTATGTTAATCTGCCAATACTCATAAACAGGCGCAGGATATTTAACAAAATTATAGCTAAAAATTCTGTCAATCAGATATATAGAAGAAGCATAGTCTATAGTTTTTTTGTACAGAGAAAGAAAACCTTTACAGAATTGGATTTCTAGTACCCTGGTTTGAATTTTTTCCCGCCTCCTATTTTCACATAAAGAGTAAGAGACTGACTTACATCAATAAGGTCTTTTAAAATATGGAGGGAGAATTCTACTTTGCCTTCTATACAGTCTTTTCTAAATATTTTCCAGAACAGATCATTACGATTATAGAATTTTGCTGCATACAAACCATCACCCACCATTTGTACCTGGCCTTCACCCAAATAGAGAGCAGATTTTATTCCAAAGCCCCGATACTGGAAATAGAGTTCGGTCAAACTGCCATTTCTGAAGTATAAATCGTAAACATTCCTTAATCGATCATAAGACATTGTATAACCGATACTAAAAGACAGGGAATCGAGACTTTTGCGAGGATGATAAATTCCAACACCTGCGTACAAACCACCATTATCCCTTAGGTGATCATCGGGTATAGGTATTGAAGGTCCGGCAAAATGAGTCATAATAAAATCGTGTTTGTAATAAAAGATGGATTTTTTCAACATGCCTGTTCCTCCAATCAGGAAGGTTTCACGGTTGACATCAGTCTGCCGGGATGTCCAATCGAGCCAGATGTTTTGAAATCCCCAGGGTTTCCTGAATTCTAAGAATATCCCTTCAATATTTGGCCTGTAATAATTAAAAGTATCTGTTTGCAATACATTTGGAAGATTTATCAAATCTTTTCTCGGGCTTGATCCAAAGATTAAATTAAGAGGCTCTTTTTTGAATTGAAAATAAATGATAGGTTTCAAATTGTCCTTGTCGATTGCACCTCCAAATTCATATAGAACATCAAGACCAAAAGAAATTTGGTAGTAATCACTAATCCTTAATCCAATAGTTCCAAATGGGCGTATTCCAAACATGGTTTGAGGTTCAACATAATCATTGAAATACTCACGGTTATCAAAAAATCCATTAACGCCGGCATCCCAAATAAATTCCTGGGCTTTGGCAGATAATTCAAACAAGGGAATTAGAATGACACACATGTATATAGTAACAGATTTCTTTAGTATCATCTGAATTAGGAGTTATGAATGTAAGTTTTCAATTGTGTTAAATATATTATTTTTGAACCAGATTAGATAATCCCTGGTTATCTTTATTTCAAAAAGAATGCTGAACTCTCTTCCAGATCAGTTAAAACTAATTAATAAGAACAAGGTATATCTTTGGATATTTCTATTTATTTGGCTCCTGATTAATCTTCTTCAATCAGCGTTTACAGAACTTGCACACGATGAAGCTTACTATTGGATGTATTCAAGGCATCTTGATTGGGGTTATTTTGACCATCCACCCGTTATTGCCCTGCTGATAAAAGCAGGCTATTCCTTATTTCAGAATGAATTTGGTGTCCGATTATTTACTTGTATACTCGGCACACTAACAATGGGGATATTATTTTCAACTATTGATTCACAATACAGGCCAGTCTCATTATTCATTTTCCTTACCTGTTCTGTTTCGTTAGTTCAGAGTCACGTAGGGGGTTTTCTTGCTATTCCTGATATTCCTATGATCTTTTTTGCTGCTCTTTTCTTGTATGTGTATAAGATTTACCTGCACAAAGACAAATATTGGCTGGCCATTATACTGGCTGTCGTTGCTGCATTGATGATATACAGTAAGTACCAGGGTGTATTGTTGCTTCTGTTCTCATTTTTGGCTAATCTTAAACTTGTAAGACGCAGATCATTCTGGATAATACCAGTTCTGATTACTCTGTTTCTTTTGCCTCATCTTTTCTGGCAAATACAAAATGGCTTTCCAAGCTTTAAGTACCATCTTATAAGCCGCTCCTCAGCTTATACTTTTAAGCACACATTAAATTTTCTTTATAGTCAGTTTTTAATAGCCGGACCTTTGGTATCTGTCATTGTATTCCACGCAGCACTCTCCTATAAATCAAATAATATCTTTGAAAGGACACTTAAATATAACCTGATAGGTGTTCTGATCTTTTTCTTTTTATCAAGTTTCAGGGGTCATGTTGAGGCTCACTGGACAGCTATTGCTTACATACCCTTAGTAATCTTGTCATACCAAAAGATTGTAAAATCAGAAAAATCATCCTTATGGATAAAAAGATTATTTATACCAAGTATTGCAGTTTTTATTTTGATACGTATTTTTTTGGTGGTAGATATTCTTCCGAAAAGTATTAGTACAGCCAGAGAAATGCATGAATGGGATAAATGGGCATCCCAGATCGATTCGTTAGCAGATGGTAGAAAGGTTGTTTTTGTTAATTCGTTTCAACGTCCCGCAAAATATTCATTTTACACAAAGGGTAAGTTTAGTCATTCGCTCAACAATATTTACTATAGGAAAAATCAATATGATATATGGCCGTTTGAAGATGAGGTTCAGCATCAGAAAGTACTTTTAATGCAAAGTAGCAATGCTGAAGACACGTTGATATCAATTGTAGGAGAGAAGTATGCTTATGAGTTAATTAACGATTTTTCTTCTTATCATAATATTAAGCTTGATCCGGACAAACGAAGGATAGATGCTTCATTGGGTGATACTGTTTATCTGGATGTTAAAATTATCAATCCAGGGCACCTGGATTTGAATTTCAAAGCAGGTGATGAAATTACAGCAACTTACCACACTGGAAGAAAATTTTTGAAACATAAGAAAATAGCTTCACTCAAATCAATTTGTTTACCAGCCGGGGAATCAATCAAACTGACGGTACCGGTTTATATTCCCGGAAAAAAGGGCAAATACGCTCTGTATATTTCAATAGCTACAGGTAATCAGCTACCTGCAATGAACGGACCAAAAATTAAGGTACTGGTAAAATAAGGCAGTAATAGAATTGATCTTTACTTCCAAGGGGAAGGGTTACTATAATGCCCTGGTTAGAATTAATACTAACTGATACATTTCAAATTTCATATGATAGAAGTGTCTATTAATAAAACGACATCTTTATTCCATAGAAACAGGAGTACAAAAATCCAGAATTGTTTTGCAGGTAAGGGTATTTTATATATTGATAATGAATATATGAATTTCCTTTACTTTACTGAATTGCTTAAGGATACGGGAGCCAAAATTTCGAGAGCAATTTCTCTTTCCCAGACTTTGCATAAATTAAAAGTTGTTCGTGGTATTAAAACAATCGTGATTTCTTCTTCATTATCAGATAACACATTCCGCAAAATACTAAAGCATATACGGGAGAAATATCCGTCAATGCCACTGATTACTATATTAAATGATGACAATGGCTTTGTGTCAAACAAATATTTGGAAGCAGGGAGCGATGCTTGCATAAGTAAGCATACTGATAGTTCCCGTTTGATTGAAGCTTTGAAAGAGCACATGGACTACACAACCTAAACAGATATTAACCCTTAAAAGGTGAATTACGAAGATTACAATTGGGAGAATGAGTATTTTTTAATAGCAGATGATGATCTGTATAGTTATTTGCTTTTGGAGAAAATACTTAATAAAACCCGTGCCAAAGTAGATTATGCCTCCAATGGGAAAGATGCGCTTGAAAAGATCATGACAGAGTCGTCATATACTTTAGCTATACTTGATATTTTAATGCCAAAATTGTCGGGATTTGAAGTGATTGAAGCAGCAAGGAAATTCAGACCTGATTTGATTTATATAGCTTATAGTGCAGACGTAGTCAGGTTAGATAGAGATAAATGTTATGAGATTGGTTTTCATGCCTGCATTCCAAAACCTATTCTTCCTGTTAAACTTTTAAAAAAATTGAATGAAGTGTTGATATTAAGGGGACAATTACTTTAAATTCCCTTTCTCCGGTACAAAAAAGCTGGTTATCTGTTCAAGTGTATTAGCCCTGGAACCTTTAACCAGTATTGAGAAATCTAAAAATTCTCTCAAATTGAAAGATACCATCAGCTGGTCGACTGAATCGACGAATTGTGCATTGCTTAAAAAGAAATTTTTATATTCTTTACCCACGAAGATAACTTTTGTGAAATTGTGTTTTTTTACTAACTCTACAAGCCTACCGTGTTCATCTTCAGAATAACGGCCCAATTCTTTCATGCTCCCTAAAATAACAAGCTTCTTCTTAGCTTTCAATTTAGAGAAGCTTATAAGGGCTAGTTGCATGCTTGTAGGATTGGCATTATAACAATCAAGGATGATTGTGGTTGATCTGTATTGAATTACCTGTGATCGATTGTTCTCTGGCTTGTATTTTTCAATTGCGGATTTAATTTCGTTGAGAGAGATGCCTGAATCAATTCCAATACTTGCTGCAGCAAGTATATTTTCAAGATTGTAATCACCATAGAATTGAGAGCTAATTTTAATAATATGATTCATATTGTCTGAAATCTCAACAGAAAGGTAAGGAAGCGATGCTATGATCTTACCGGAACACAATCCTGAAGTATCATTGTAAATTACCTTATTCTTGTAGGCATCAATTAATTTCTTCAACCTGTTATCTGCACCGTTGAGATATACTTTTCCTGATTTTGAGACCAGGTAATCATATAGCTCGGCTTTTGCCTTTATTACTCCTTCCAGACTTCCGAAACCTTCGAGATGTGCTTTGCCGATATTGGTAATTAATCCGCTATCGGGCAAAGCAATTTCACAGAGATTTTTAATTTCACCCTGATGATTAGCTCCCATTTCAATGATTGCATAATGAGTTTCAGTCAAGAACGAGAGGATTGTAAGAGGTACTCCAATATGATTATTAAGATTTTCTTTTGTAGCCTGGCATCTGAATTTCTTAGACAGGATATCTCTTATAAGTTCTTTTGTAGTAGTTTTTCCATTACTTCCGGTAAGTCCGATTACATGAATTTTTAATGTTTTCCTATGATAACTTGCCAGCTTCTGCAGAAAAAGCAGGGTATTGTCCACAAGATATGTATTCTCATTGGAAGCTAAATCCGGATTATCTACCACAGCTATAACTGCTCCATTATCCAGGGCTTTCAGGGCAAATTCATTTCCATTGAAATTTTCTCCTTTTAATGCAATAAATATATCTCCCTTTTTGATCTTCCTGGTGTCGGTGCAGACGTTGTCTGATTTAAAAAACCTATGATAAAACTGGCTAATTTCTTGCATGAGTATAAGAACGAAAAAAGGCTGCTTTTCAGCAGCCTTTAAAGATAATATTTTATTTATATTTTAATTTCCTCCCGGACTTCCAACTCTGATCATTGAGCATCTAAAACCAAGATCATCGCGTGAAGAAGTCTCATCAAGATACCTGCGGGCTCCGGGGGTCATCCAGTAAGCACGATCGCGCCATGAGCCGCCCTTATAAACCCTTGAATGATCGGAGATCAGAGAGCTTTCATCACCAACTTCTCTGCGATACATCCTGTCAGAACCACGTTCCTGATCTCTCACACCACTATTCCAGTCGCCACCCTCAACAATACTCGATTCATAATCTCCGTCACGATAGTTTCTATAATCAGCTTTCTTATAGTTCCATCTGTTAATAGCTTCATCAACACTTATTTCCACATAACGAAGTCTCCCCAAGCTGTCTTTTTCTGCTATATTACCTTCTACGTCAGTTGCAAGTTTTTTAAACACATTACCTCTGAAGGGGTTGAATTCGTCAACATCTTCAAAAGAAAGCGGTCGATATATATCCTGCACCCATTCATTAACATTACCTGCCATACAATATAAACCATAATCGTTAGGCCAGTATGAATCAACAGGAGCCGGCACAGTTGCATTATCATTCAAATCTCCGGCAATACCCATTAAGTCACCACGTCCTCTGATAAAGTTTGCACGCATCTGGCCACGATCTTTTTTGCTGTCCATTCGAACATTATGTCCATCCCAGGGGAAAATCCTTCGTTCGTAAATTCTTTCTTCGTAAGAATTTCCGATTAATGCCAGGGCTGCATACTCCCATTCTGCTTCGGTAGGGAGTCTGTATCTTGGTAAGAGTATACCATCTTCCAGTCTGACTCGTCGGGTATCTCTGTTGGGATCTAAATCAGGTAGATTTTCTCTTACCAATCCTTCATACTGACCGGCAAGATATGCTTCTGTATTAAAGTTTTCTTCATTTACCTGGTTGGGATCAGGATTAAGAATACCTTGGTTAATGAGAATACCCTCATTAACTCTGTCAGTTCTCCAGGCACAATAATCAGTTGCTTGCAACCAGTTTACACCAACTATCGGATACTCATTGTAAGAAGGATGACGGAAATAATATTGAACATAGGGCTCATTATATGCCATAGCCCTTCTCCAGACCAAAGTATCGGGAACTGCATTCCGATATACTTCAGGATAGTCAATGAAAACTCTGTAAATCCAATGCATGTACTCACGGTAATCAATATTTCTTATTTCAGTTTCATCCATGTAGAACGAACTGACAGTCACACGCCTGGGAATATTATTCCAGTCGTATAATACATCTTGTTCAACACGTCCCATCGTAAATGTTCCGCCCTCAATAAGAACCAGACCCGGACCTGTTTCCTGTTCATAGCCATATTGTACTTCGAATCCCCCAGCGTCAGGATCGTTGTAATCCCATCCTGTTGTTGAGGAACTAGATTTCCCTCCACTGCCACAAGATGTCAGAACAAATGCTAAAATGACTAGTTGTGCAATTACAGACAGCTTAAAGTTCATGATAAAACGGTTTTATTAATACTATTTAATGTACTCTAATATACAATATTCAACTCTAATAAACTATACCTTAGGACATTTTATTGCCCTCCTTTTATTACTTTCCCTTTTATACTCCAATTTGTATAAAAAAGTTACCTCATGAGCAGCTAATTTTGTAAATCTTGAATCTGCTCCGGACAAATTTATATCATAGGTATAAAAAAAAGATGAATTTTTAAAACTAGTTCCTAACAATATGATTAAAGCATCAAAACGGAATTGTATATTCTGCCTGAGGTAAAGTCCTCCGTATATTATTTCATATCTAAGCCTTCCTCCATAAAGCAGTTCGCTGAAGTTATTTTGAAAAGATGCTACTGCAAGAGGCTCAATACTAATTTGCTGCCGGCCAAATGATGTGCCCGGAGTGTATCTTCCAAGGTATGAAATGTTGTATTTTCTTTGTAAGAAAAAACCGGATGATCCGGAAAGATTTGTAATATGTGAGACAGAAGCCCCCAGCCAGGTTTGTTCGTTTATTCCAATTTCTATCCCAGCTGAAAAATCAAAGAATTGAATATTATCGTCAGCAGGAAGTAAGGCCGAACTCATATTTTCGTAAACAAGTCGTGAGAAATTGGCGTTATAGATATTATAGGCTCCCTGTAATCCGGCTGAGATCTCATATATTTTACCCATCCTTGTCTTATAACCATATATCAGAGAAAGAGTTGTATGATTGATAATGCCTTGTCCCTGGTTATCATTTAAGATATACAAACCTGCTGTGCTTTTAAAATTTTCTGCTGTATAAAAGACGCCTCCATCATACGTTACAAAGTCACTGTTTCCGGGCCACTGATTACGATAGGTCAAATTCATGGATAATTGCTCTGTTTGAGTAATAACAGCCGGATTTAATTTAAACAAATTCTCATGAAGATTTGAAAAATGAAAATCTTGCCCATATGTTGTAAGGATCGCTACATTAGAAACGACAAAAAGAGTAACTATTATTATAATTAACCGTACTGACATTTACTATTGAAACGGTAATTATTTTATTTAATTATCTATATATTCGGCGCAATAATAGATAAAAGAAGTCGTTTTTACATACTGATACTTACATTATTGAATTGGGATTATTGATATGAAGGCATTTGCAGGTAGAATTCTTTTACTTTTCACCGGATTTTTTTTGTTAGAAAGTTTTTCATCTGCCCAGGAAGGTATATATAAAATAAACTGGATTGACAACGGCGTTTATATCTATAAGCATGATAAGAAAACAATCAGAACAGAATATTTACGATTTGAAGGTGCGTCCTATAGCGGAGACTATATTTTACCTGTATATTCAAAAGCAATAGCTATTAAAAACTATGATAATTCACAATTCGAAATTATTAATTTAATGTTCGAACACGTTCCCGACAGCTTATTAAAAAACATCGAACTCCCTGCAACATTGCCAAAAATCTCTCCTGAAGTTATTATTTATAAAGCCCGAACGGATGTGTCTTTAAATATAGGGGTAAACGTATTGCGCTATAATCCGGATAAGGGATCTCTCGAAAGACTTATTGAATTCCAGTTAATCAGAAAGGAAAAATCCTCAAAATCGCCGTATGACGTTTTTCGTGAACAAAGTGTAAAATCGGTTTCAAATTCGTTGCTTTCAACAGGTTACTGGTATAAAATTAAGGTTACAAAGACAGGTATATATAAATTGACCTATAGTGATTTGGAGAGCATGGGATTTTCAAATCATTCCAACATAAGAGTATTTGGATATGGTGGAAAGCAATTAAGTTATTACAACAGTGATCCGCGT
>DAOUOU010000018.1 GCA_030626465.1 Bacteroidales bacterium | reverse complement strand
GAACTCTCGACCTCATGATTATGAATCATGCGCTCTAACCAGCTGAGCTACCTCGCCATTTTCGTTATTTCAATCATTTATGCTCTCTAATCTAACCAGTGCCGAAAAGCTCAAAATCACAGATTTTGTTAGCTTTTCGAGCATCCTCGATAAACTATGAAATCAAAGATTTCTGGTTTATCGGGACTGAGCTACCTCGCCATCCGAAGCCTTGGCGAAGGATGGCCTCGCCATCCAAAGCTTGCACCACCGCAAAAGCTTTAAGCGGCACACGGTCAGCAAAGGATGGCCTCGCCATCCAAAGCTTTAGGCAAAGGACTTAGCGAAGGATGGCCTCGCCAATAGCTTTGCTTTTTAGCGGATGCAAATATATATTTCTTTTGATACAATGACAATTTTTTTTCTATCACAGCATGATAAATCCAAATTCTCTTATATTTGCACGCACCTTAGAAAAAATAATCCCTTATCAAAGTTTGGAATTATTTTTTTAATTCATTTTTTTTTATACTTTGGACTTTTAGCATAAATAATTTACAATATTTAAAGTATGTAAATACAATTTGCTGAATTCTGATCATCACAATATTCTTTGGAAATAATCTATCTATGAAAAAAAAGATCGTTCTTGAATATACACTCAACTCCTCACCCAAAGTTCTTTATCCCCGTTTAAGTACACCTGGCGGACTTGCCGAATGGTTTGCTGATGATGTAAACCTGGAAGGAAATATTTTCTTTTTTATTTGGGATGAAACAGAACAAAAAGCTGAATTGGTGCAAAAAAAAGAGAATAAGTTTATACGATTTAAATGGCTCGATGATCCTGAAGAACCCACCTTTGAATTCAGAATTAATGTAGATGAATTGACCAGTGATGTTGCACTGGTTATTACTGACACTATCGATGAAGAAGATGAAGAAGATGCTATCGGGCTATGGGACACGCAAATTGCAGAGCTCAGGCATGTGCTGGGTTCATAAAAGGCAACAATATTTTCTTAGAATTTTCGTACTTTCATAGGAGTAAAACCCTTGTCGGTGAATAAAAAAGTCGAAATGTGAAGCGATTACATCTTCTGGTATTAAAATCCTTTTTTGGTCCATTTGTACTAATATTTTTTATCGTACTTTTTATTCTGTTGATGCAGTTTCTGTGGCGATACATTGATGATCTTGTTGGAAAGGGATTAGAGTTTAAGGTAATTGCCGAATTATTATTATATACATCGTCAAGCCTGGTTCCTATGGCACTCCCACTGGCAATATTGATGTCATCACTCATGACTTTTGGTAATATGGGCGAGTTTTATGAGTTAACTGCAATTAAGGCTTCCGGAATATCATTGCAAAGAATAATGATGCCTCTGGTAATTCTGATCATATTTATGAGCATTGGAGCATTTTTCTTCGCTAACGAGGTTCTCCCTTTTACAAATCTTAAGATGCGTTCCTTACTGTATGATGTGCGCAATCAACGACCCGAAATTCAGATCGTACCCGGATCATTTTATAACGGTATTCAGGGATACAGTCTCCGGGTTGATAGAAAAGATCCCAATACAAACATGCTTTATGATGTAAAAATATATGATCATACTAAACATAAAGGAAATACTAATGTAATAATTGCCGATTCAGGAAAAATGATTGTTACAACTGATGAGCGAAATTTAATATTTACACTGTATAACGGGTGTAGTTATAACGAAGTTGAGAGCGACAGGAAGGCACGCAGAAATAAAACTTACCCGCATCGTTATGATACATTCACTGAACAGAGAATGATTATTGAATTGGTTGGATTCTCTCTTACCAGAACTGATGAAAATCTGTTCAGGAATCATTATTCTATGTTGAACCTGTCTCAACTTGAATCAATGGCAGACTCAATTACAAAAGAAATTGACAAAAAACAAACTATTTTAGCCAGCACACTTATTCGGGGTAACTACTTCAGAAAACGTGATCGGTCGAGAGTAAGAAGACAAACTATTCCGGAGATATCGGATTCATTAAGAAAAACATACACGGAAGAGCATTTGCCTGCGTTGAAATATGTGTATGATACTCACCGGGTATTGAAGAAAAAAACAAACCGGGAAGAATACCTGATCAATCAACCTTTTGAACAATTGAAGCAAACAATTGCGAAGGAAGCTGATGACTCAACCACCCGGACAGATACAAATCTGATCGGGGGAAAAAGAATAGTTGATGATGTTGCCACAACTCCAAAAAAATCTGATACTCTGAAACAGGCAGGACCTCAATGTTATGACAGCCTCATAAATATACTTACTATAAAGGAAAAAGATATAGTTCTTGACGGAGCGCTATCCTATGCTCGTTCGGCAAGAACATATGTTGTTAATACAATGCAATCAATTAAATCCAAAACAAAACGCCTTCGTCGATTTGAGGTTGAGTGGCACCGTAAATTTACGATTGCATTTTCATGCTTTTTGTTTCTCTTAATAGGAGCTCCTTTGGGCGCAATAATTAGAAAAGGTGGATTAGGATTGCCCATGGTTATCTCAACACTTTTCTTTATATTCTATTACATCATTTCACTTATGGGTGAAAAAATTGTAAGAGAGAGTGCTCTACCCGATTATCAGGGAATGTGGATTGCTTCAGCCATTTTTCTCACCGTAGGGATCTTTCTCACCTATAAAGCAACTACTGACGCTGCAATATTGAATATTGAAACCTACACAATTCTTTTCAGAAAAATTCCGGGCTTACGAAGAATGTCACTATTAGAAGTATTGGGAAAAGAATCCGTTAAAAAATCACAGAAAATAATCAAACATGATACAATCGTTGCATCTCTTAGTTCTTTCCGTGACACAGTGAACGAATTGAATAATGATGTGCTCACCCGTCTTAAATTTTCCGGTTTTCTTGTATCACTCGTTGGTTTGCGTGAAAGCAGCAATATAGTGCTTAATGAACGGCTTTATAAGAACATTATACGCAGCATCAAACACTCTGATCTGTTTCAGGAACAGGCTGTACAGGCAAAACTTAATGAATTTCCCAACTTTAAGTACAGAAATTATATCGACCTGAAAGGTTTTTTATTCTTTCGGCTTATTCTACTTCTTATTCCTCCAGTTACTCTCATTATACTTATAAGACATTATATACAATTAATGATGCTGAAAGCTCGCCTTGAGACTATTGATCAGCTTACGGAGGATTTGATTTTACTCATTCAGAAAACTGATATCCTCAACAACTAGTTCACTCTTTATGAGAATATTGCAGCTATGTAACAAGGCACCTTATCCCCCGATCGACGGAGGAGCCATCGCTATCTTTAATTTGGCAAAAACCTTTTCAGAAAATGACAACCAGGTAACAATCCTGGCAATGAACACAACAAAACATAGAACCAATCCTGAGTCTATTCCTGAAGAATATACAAAATCAATTGTATTCATTTATATCCCGGTTGATACACGGATTCGTCCGCTTGCCCTGTTGCTGAATCTGTTCTTTTCCTCAAAACCGTATAACGCTTTAAGATTCATTAACACTGAATACAGTAATGTTCTGAAGAATCTATTGCAAAATAAGGAATTTGACATTATTCAGCTCGAGGGTTTATATATGACACCTTACATTGATTTAATAAGAAAATATTCTGATTCCATTATAGTTTATCGTTCGCACAATATTGAACATGAGATATGGAACAGAACAGCCCTGATGATGTCCAATCCCTTAAAAAAAAAATACTTCGGAATAATCTCAAAGCGTCTCGCTCTTTTTGAAAAGAAAATGTTGAATGCATATGATCTTCTCGTTCCCATTACAAAACGCGATTCTAAAAAACTGCAGGAGATGGGTAACTCCAGACCATTTAAAATAACTCCCGCAAGTATTCTTAAAGAAAATTTTAAAAAATCAACTGCACCACATAACATAAATAGTTTATTTTATATTGGGTCATTAGACTGGATCCCAAACCAGGAAGGACTAGTATGGTTTATAAAAAATATCTGGAACGATATTAAATCAAACTGGCCCGATTTAACTTTCCATATTGCAGGTCGTAATGCTCCAAAATGGTTTATTAGAGAGTGTGTTGAAAATGAAGTAACTTTCCATGGTGAGGTTGAGAATGCACATAAATTCTATGAGAACTATCATATCATGATTGTTCCTCTGTTTGCCGGTAGTGGAATGCGAATAAAAATTATTGAAGCCATGGCTCAATCCAAAGTTGTGGTAACAACCTCTATTGGTGCTGAGGGTTTAGGATTTGTTAATAATCTTCATGGCATAATTACTGATAATGCTTCAGGTTTTATAAAAGGAATAAACAATCTTTTGGAGAATGGAGAATTTTTTACAAAACTTGAGAAGAATTCATATGAATTTGCCAGTGAGAATTTTAGCAATGAAATTATTGGTAAAGATCTGATACAATTCTATAAGCAACACATTACAGAATGAAACTGGTATTTTGGATACTTATCGGTATTGTATTCTATACATATTTTGGATATACCCTGCTATTAATTATCCTTAATATCTTCAAGGGTATTCCTAATCTTTTCACTTCCGGTCAAAATGAAAATAAAGTTTTTCCAAAGGTTACCCTTTTAATTGCAGCATACAACGAGAAGGATATTGTCGAACAGAAAATGCAAAATTCCCTGGAGATTGATTATCCGCCGGAAAAACTAGATATTCTATGGATAACAGATGGTTCGGATGACGGGACTCCGGAAAAACTTAAAAGGTATCGGAATATTACAGTAATGCATCAGGCCGTAAGAAAAGGCAAGACTGCTGCTTTGAACAGGGCTATGAAAAAGGTAACCACTCCCTATACTATTTTTTGTGATGCAAACACCATACTTGCCCCTGATTCCATTTCAGAGTTGATAAAACAATTTAGCTCTGAAAAAGTTGGCTGTGTAGCAGGTGAAAAAAGAATTGTACGAAATTTCTCGGAGGCAGCTGCAGGTATTGGAGAGAGCACTTATTGGCAATACGAATCGTTAATCAAAAAACTTGAATCAAACATAAGCTCAACCCTGGGGGCGGCTGGTGAGTTGTATGCTATTCGCTCCGAATTGTATGAAGAGTTAAATCCTGACGTAATAGTCGATGATTTTGTTAACTCCCTCAGCATTGCCCGAAAGGGTTACAAAATAAGATATGCTCCCAAAGCATTTGCTTTGGAAACACCCTCGTTGAATACAAAAGAAGAATTAAAGAGAAAAATAAGAATTGCCACAGGAGGATTTCAAACAATCGTGCTGATGCCTTCTCTACTGAATCTTTTTAAATACGGCTTTCTGAGTTTTGAGTATTTATCTCATAAAGTTTTTCGGTGGATCCTTGTCCCTTTTTCAATTCCCGCTATCTTTCTGCTCAATATTTTAATCTGCACATCAGAGTCATGGCAATCTCAATTGTTCAACTGTATCTTAATTCTGCAAATTGCATTTTATTTACTGGCTCTCATTGGTGCTTTGCTTGAAAAACGCTCCATTAAAATGAAAATTCTTTTCCTTCCCTACTACCTTCTGTTTATGAACTTTGCCCAATTAGCAGGATTTTTCCGTTTTATAAGGGGAAAACATTCGGCCGTTTGGGAGAAAGCCAAAAGAAGCTAAAGCAATTTCTGGCGATTCTTAATAACAAATTATACTTTTGCGGATATAAACCTGCATTTGGAAATACTGAAATACATGTCGGATAATTTAGATATCGTTGGAAGACTAAATACAATTGAAGAAGCCATTGAAGATATTCGTAATGGGAAGATAGTAATTGTTGTGGATGATGAGGATCGTGAGAATGAGGGCGACTTTATTTCGGCTGCAGAATTGGTTACTCCCGATACTGTGAACTTTATGGCCACTCATGGCCGTGGATTGATCTGTGCTCCCATACCTGAGGAGCGTTGTGAAGAACTTGAGCTTGAATTAATGGTGCCGGTTAACACTTCTCTCCATTCAACTCCTTTCACCGTATCTGTTGACCTGCTCGGACACGGGTGTACGACTGGTATTTCAGCAAGTGACAGAGCTAAAACAGTAAAAGCTCTGGTTGATTCGAGAACCACACCTGAAGATCTTGGCCGGCCTGGTCATATTTTTCCACTGAAAGCAAAAGCGAGGGGAGTGATCCGAAGAGCGGGACATACAGAAGCTGCGGTTGATCTGGCCAGGCTGGCCGGACTTAAGTCAGGAGGCATGCTGGTGGAGATTATGAATGAAGACGGTACCATGGCACGCCTGCCCCAGTTACTTGAAATTGCCGAAAACTATAATTTGAAAATAATCACTATCAAAAACCTTATTGCTTATCAATTAGAGCGCTATAGTCTTATTGAACGTGGAGAAAGAGTAAAACTCCCTACTGAATTCGGGGATTTTGAGTTGATACCATTTCTTCAAAAATCTAACAGGCTTGAACATGTAGCCCTGATAAAAGGCAAATGGTCAAAAGACGATCCGGTACTTGTAAGGGTCCACTCATCTTGTGCAACAGGAGATATTTTCCATTCGTATCGCTGCGATTGTGGTGCGCAATTGCACGAAGCCATGCGAAGAATACATAAAGAAGGACAGGGAGTAATTGTTTACCTTAATCAGGAAGGTCGTGGTATTGGATTATTTAATAAAATAAAGGCTTACAAATTACAGGAAAAGGGAAGAGATACTGTTGAGGCAAACGAGGACCTTGGTTTCGAAGATGATGAGCGCGACTACGGAGTGGGTGCCAGTATTCTTCATGAACTGGGACTGGGAAAAATCAGATTACTGACCAATAATCCTGTTAAAAGAGCCGGTTTGGAAGGTTACGGACTTATCGTCGTTGAAAATGTACCTATTGAAATCCCTCCTAATGAACACAATCAGTTTTACCTTGAAACAAAGAGAGTGAAAATGGGGCATTTTCTCGAGCTGGTTCCTGAAGAAGAGGAAAAAGATTATATAAAAGAAAAGGCTGAAGCTAAGGCTAAGGCTAAGGAGAAGGAAAGCAAAAATTAATCTTCAATCTGTACTATGCCTGACAAACTTCGTATTGTTTTTATGGGCACGCCTGGTTTTGCAGTGGAATCATTGAAAGCTTTGATTGATTCCGGCCAAAATGTTATTGCTGTTATTACTGCTCCCGACAAACCTGCCGGAAGAGGCAAACAGATGCAATCATCTCCGGTAAAAAACTTTGCAATACAATCCGGAGTCAAAACAATACTGCAACCCTTAAACCTGAAATCGCCTGAATTTATTGAAGAATTAAAATCTTTGAGAGCCGATCTCCAGCTTGTTGTTGCTTTCCGAATGCTACCGGAAGTGGTATGGACCATGCCACGAAAAGGCACAGTCAATCTGCATGCCTCTCTCCTGCCCGACTATCGCGGAGCTGCTCCTATAAACTGGGCCATTATCAATGGGGAAAAAGAAACAGGGGTCACTACCTTTTTTATTGAAAAAGAAATCGATACAGGAAAGATAATTTATAGAGAAAAAGTTCCGATTGGTCCTGATAAAACAGCAGGCGAACTCCATGATGAACTAATGATTGCCGGAGCCAATTTGCTGGTAAAAACAGTTGAAGCCATAACAAACGAAACCTGCCCGGCTGTTCCACAAGAGGAATATCGAAAGGATTCCCGATTGCATCCTGCCCCAAAAATTTTTAAAGAAAACTGTCAGATCAAATGGGAGAATAAAGCAAGCAAAATTCACGATTTCATACGCGGATTAAGCCCATACCCCGCATCATGGACAGAGATGACAGACGGTAACACCATTACCTCCATGAAAATATTTAAATCCGGAATTGAACTGGCTGATCATGATCATGAGACAGGAACAATGCTGACAGACAATAACCAGTACATGAAGGTAGCCGTGAAGGATGGTTATATTCATATACTCAGACTGCAGGTGGCAGGAAAAAAGCAGCTTGATATCAAAGAATTTCTTAGAGGATTTAAGAAGGCCGATAGATATAAAATCCGATAAGTTAACCGAACTTCAAACTTTTTTACTCATCCGCATCAAAATCAATCTTGAATTCTTCTGAAGGTTCTTCTTCTTTCACTTCTATTTTTGGTACCGTAAATTTTACTTTGCTTCCCTTTAGTCTTCTCCGTAACTGGAGTTCCTGTCCTGTTTGCAACCGGCTATCCATCTCAAGCAAATTACGCGATGCTAACTTTTCCAACTTGATTGCATAATTCTGAGAGATGCCTTGTAAAGTTTCTCCTTCCTTCACAACATGTATTTTACTTTCTGTTTCAGCCTTATTTCTTTTTGGCTGAATATACACTTTTTCTCCCTCACTAAATACGGTGCTATCAGGCAAATCGTTGTATTTTGGTAACAGCCAGTGAAAAAGATCTAACTCTTCGCTCAGTGAATATATATTGTCTCCTTCACGGGCAAGAACATATTTTACCCTGTTGTTGTAAGCTACTTTTCTGCCACCAGCATACTCAACTGCAGCGTAAGCCGATCTGGCTCTCTTTTTAACTCCACCTCTGGCCAACACCTCTTCATCATAGGTATACAATTCATTTTCTTCGATAATCCTGATCACAGCTTTTGAATACGTGGGACTGGTTGCATAACCTGCCTTCTTTAATCCATTAGCCCAGGTTTTATAGTCATCCTGTTCATAATCAAACAAAAATGAATACCTGCTGCGTGTGGTAAGAAATTCCGAATGATCTTTGTAAGATTCCTCTACTGACTTGTATTTTCTGAAACATTCATTCTTTGCATCATCATCATGACGTATACTTTTTCCTTTCCAGTCATGACACTTAATGCCAAAATGATTATTGGCTTTGCGAGCCAGCCTGCTATTGCCATCACCAGATTCAAGTATTCCCTGCGCCAATGTGATACTGGCAGGAATACCAGTGGCTTCCATTTCGCGCATGGCCAGTTCTTTGTAAGTATCGATGTATTCACTGCGTGTTATTTTTCTTCCGTTCTGAGCGTGTGTGGTTACTGAAAGCGCAAGTGAGGCAAGTAAAAATAGATTTCTCATAATACATGTTCGTGTTCAGTGCAAAAATATAACGGTTGGTTCACCCATTTCAGAATCTAAAAACTGTTTTTTCAACAGTTTGGTATATGTAAAATAAGAAAACTAGTAACCTGATATACTATTGAAAATTGTTAAGCATAAAAATCGGACCATGAAATACACAATGGCAATAGGTTTGCTAACAGGATTAGTATGTATGGCAATCATTTAACTCCCTGTAAGCCACTTCCATCAGAATATAAAACACTTGTCCTTCGGTTGCTGTTCCGGGATGATCAAATTCAGGCGAACCACATACTCCCTGTACTAAACCCAGATCATCAATCTTTGAATGAGCTGCTGAACGCATTTTATCAGCTTTTTCTTTATACGATTTGTCAAGCCATCCTCCTTTAACTCCTTTGTAAATAGAGTAGGCAAGCTGTTGCGATAGGTTTGTCTCAACAAAAGATTCAGGCTTATCAACAACATTATGAAAGAGTCCTTCATCTCTCATATAGATCAGACATCCATCTATTAGTTCCTGCAAATAGCGAATGAGTTTTTGCTTTTCTTCCTTCATACTTTCCGGTAAAGCACATATTACTCTTGAATAGCCTGCAGCTGTCCAGCCATTTCCCACTCCCCAGAAATCTTTACGGGCAAATTTCTTCTTTTCGCAATCCCACATATGTGAGAACAACTTTCTTTCAGGATCCCACAAGAAAGACCTTACCCCTTCAATTTGTCTCAGGGCTTCTCTATACTCCCCCGCAGCAGCAAGAAAAGGAGGTAACATATAATTGATATCACTCCAGATTTGTGGTATATTAGTGAAGTGATAGAGAATTCCTTCATCCGTTCTTGGAGCTTTATGAAGAATATATTCCAGTAGTTTTTCGAACCCATTCATCAGTACATCATCTCCTGTTTCTCTTGCTGCCCAGAGCACAGCTTCGCCAGGTGATGCTGCATCGCCTAATGCAAACTCTTCTCCCAGCATAGCCAGACGCCCATCTTCCGACTGCCTTAATACGGCATCTTTAGCCATAAGGATCACCAATTCCTTCTCTCCCAATTCAAGTAGAGCCTGCATAGCCACTCCCTGCTCCCACGTAGCGCGTTGCATAGAAAGCATTGCCAATATTACTTTTTCCATAGTACTTTTCTTCTCAAAGGATATTTCATCCGGGTTTGCCGATGTACAATTGTTTAATAGCATACCTCCAAAACCGACTGTAAAACCAGATAAAGGAGCGTTTAATATAAACTTTCTTCTATTCATTTTGAACTAGATTTAGATTATTTTATTTATCAATCTGTGAAAGATAAGACCATAATACCTCACTTTCAGGCGGAGGCGCAACTATTTCAATTTCTTCTTTTGTAATAGGATGTCGAAATGCGATCTTTCTTGCATGCAGGGAAATTCCTCCGTCAGGATTTGATTGTGAAAAACCGTATTTCTTGTCTCCCTTAAGAGGTGAACCGATTTCACCCAGTTGAGCCCTGATCTGGTGATGCCTGCCCGTAATCAAATCGATTTCCAGCAAATGATAATTGTCTGAACTCGTCTTTAAACGATATTTTAGCTCTGCTCGTCTTGAATCCTTAACTTCATCAGTATAACAATATGATTTGTTTTGTTTGCTGTTCTTTACCATATAATGAATAAGTATATCCTCTGATTTCGGAGGTGGATTTTTAACAATAGCCCAATATGATTTGCAAATATTGCCTGTGCGGAATAGGTCGTTCATCCGGCTCAAGGCTTTGCTGGTTCTTGCAAAAAGCACAACACCACTAACAGGCCGATCAAGACGATGAGCAACTCCCAGAAATACTCTACCTGGCTTGTTGTATTTTTCTTTCAGGTATTGTTTTACTTTTTCATCAAGGGCCATATCACCTGTTATATCTTTTTGTACCAAATCGTGATTGGTTTTATTGACTGCGATTAAATGATTGTCTTCGTAAAGTATTTTAAGAGAAGATATCATCTTTTACTTATATATTGTATAGTAGCAAAAGTAAGAAGATAAAAGTACTGAAATGATGAACTGATGAACTGATTAATCGATTAAATGAAGACTTTTATGGAATGTTGAGGGGTTGAGGAGGTTGAGGGGTTGAGGGCTTAGGTTGTTTATTTGTTTAACTCTGTAATTGATTAATTGAGAAGTTGATAAATCGATGAACTTAACTGATTAATTGAAGTTTATAAATCGAAATTCGCCATTTCATCAGTTCACCAGTTCCCCAGTTCATCAATCTTCTGTCTTTTGTCTTCCGTCTTCTGACTTCTGACTACTCATATCTCATATCTTTTAAAGACTTGGAGCCTGAGGCCTGCAACTAATACTGTTCCTTTTCGTCCGGAAATTTTACCTTTTTAACATCATCAATATAATTAGCTACTGCATTATGGATTTCCTTGTTCAGGTTGTGATATCGGCGGAGAAAACGTGGTGAGAATTCCTGTGTAATTCCAAGCATATCATGCAGTACCAGTATCTGTCCGTCAACTTTATTGCCAGCCCCTATTCCAATTATCGGAATTTTCAATGATTGAGCAACTTTTTTTCCCAGTATTGCAGGTATTTTTTCAAGCACTATACCAAAGACTCCTGCTTCTTCGAGCAAATGTGCATCTTCAATTAGCTTTTCTGCTTCTTTTTTATCCTGTGCTCTTACAACATATGTCCCAAATTTATGGATTGACTGCGGTGTTAAACCCAAATGTCCCATAACAGGTATTCCTGCTGAAAGAATTCTTATTACCGATTCCTTTACTTCAGCTCCTCCTTCCATTTTCACGGCACTTGCACCGGTCTCTTTCATAATGCGTATAGCAGATGAGAGCGCTTCTTTTGAATTTCCCTGGTAAGTTCCAAAGGGCAGATCAACTACTACCAGAGCCCGCTTTACTCCTTTCACTACTCCTGAAGCATGGTAAATCATCTCATTAAGAGTGATAGGTACTGTAGTCTCATGTCCGGCCATAACATTGGAGGCAGAATCGCCAACCAGAATCACATCAATCCCGGTGTTATCAAGAATCTTGGCTATGGAATATTCGTAAGCGGTAAGAATGGCGATTTTTTCTCCTCTCTGTTTCATTTCAAGGAGTCTGTGAGTTGTAACCCGCTTATCTTTTGAAGATATTGACATGATAAAGGTTTTAGTTCATGCCTGCAAAGTTTATAAATAAATTCTTACATATTACAAGGACAACTTTCTTTTTACAGAACTTATTAGATCTTCTGCCTTTTTGTCACATAAATAATATAAGGATTCTTCAATTTCTGTCTTAAGCTGACAAAAACATGGTGTATTATGTTCTTGGCATAATGATTGACTAATTCATGCAAAATTGAAACTTTAAAATATTAACATATAAATACGAAATAGTAATGGGTAAAATAATTGGCATCGATTTAGGAACCACAAACAGTTGTGTTTCAGTTATGGAAGGTAATGAGCCTGTTGTTATTCCTAACAGTGAAGGGAAACGGACAACACCTTCCATGGTTGCTTTTATTGATAATGGTGAACGAAAAGTTGGTGATCCCGCTAAAAGGCAAGCGATAACCAATCCGCAGAAAACAGTTTCCTCTATAAAGCGATTCATGGGTGAAACTTTCGATAACACACAAAAAGAAATCAATCGTGTTCCATACAAAGTCGTCAAAGGAGATAACAATACCCCCAGGGTAAAAATTGATAACCGCAATTACACACCCCAGGAAATATCTGCAATGGTGCTTCAGAAAATGAAGAAAACAGCCGAAGATTATCTTGGGCAGGAAGTGACCGACGCAGTTATTACTGTACCTGCTTACTTTAATGATTCTCAGCGACAAGCTACTAAAGAAGCTGGAGAAATAGCCGGACTTACAGTAAAAAGAATTATTAATGAGCCTACTGCAGCATCTCTTGCATATGGTCTTGATAAAAAGGATCAGGATCTGAAAATTGCTGTTTTCGACCTTGGAGGAGGTACATTCGATATATCTATCCTGGAACTTGGTGATGGAGTTTTTGAAGTAAAATCAACAAATGGCGATACTCACCTGGGTGGAGATGATATTGACCAGGTGATTATTGACTGGTTAACTGTCGAATTTAAGAAAGACGAAGGAATTGATCTGAAAAAAGATCCCATGGCATTACAACGTCTTAAAGAAGCTGCAGAAAAGGCCAAAATTGAACTTTCAAGTTCAACCCAGACAGAGATCAATCTGCCTTATATCATGCCTGTTGATGGTATTCCCAAGCACCTTGTAAAAACATTAACACGCGCGCAATTTGAGCAACTTGCTGATAAATTAATCCAGTCGACTGTTGGCCCTTGTAAAACTGCTTTAAAAGATTCGGGTATGACAGCTTCAGATATTAATGAAGTAATTCTTGTGGGAGGATCTACACGTATACCTGCCATACAGAAAGTTGTTGAGGAATTCTTTGGTAAAAAACCATCAAAAGGTGTGAACCCTGATGAGGTAGTAGCCGTTGGTGCAGCAATTCAGGGTGGTGTTTTAACCGGCGAGGTGAAAGATGTATTGCTTCTTGATGTTACTCCTCTTTCGCTGGGTATTGAAACCATGGGTGGAGTAATGACAAGACTTATCGAAGCAAATACAACAATACCAACTAAAAAAGCAGAGACTTTTACCACTGCTGCTGATAATCAACCGTCGGTTGAAATTCATGTATTGCAGGGCGAAAGGCCTATGGCTGCCGGAAATAAGACTATTGGGCGATTTCATCTTGATGGCATACCACCTTCCCCAAGAGGACTACCACAAATTGAAGTGACATTTGATATTGATGCAAATGGTATTCTTCATGTTTCAGCAAAAGATAAAGGTACAGGTAAAGAGCAGAGTATTCGTATCGAAGCTTCATCAGGTTTGAGTGACGACGAAATAAAACGTATGCGCGACGAAGCCAAAGTCAATGAAGCTGAAGATTTAAAAGCCCGTGAACGAGTTGATAAGCTCAATACTGCCGATAGTTTAATATTCCAGACAGAAAAGCAGTTAAAGGAATTTGGAGACAAAATACCTCAAGATAAAAAGGAACCTATAGAAAAAGCTCTTGCAGTTTTAAAAGAAACACATAAAAGCCAGGATATTGAAGCTATTGACAAAGCTACTGCCGAGTTGAACCAGGTATGGCAAGCTGCTTCACAGGATATGTATAATGCAAGTCAGCAAGCCCAGGGTACCCAGGAACAAGAAGACGCCGGTGCCGATGATAAATCATCCAAAGATGATAAAGGAGGTGATCAGGAGGTAACAGATGTTGATTTTGAGGAGGTAAAATAACGAATCCCAAACATTTCTATATACAGGCTGTCCAATGGGCAGCCTTTCTGTTTTTGTCTCATATATTTTATCTTAGTAGGTGCAAAATAATTTCGTTACATTTAGCATAATAATAATAAAACCAACATGCAAAAACTATTTCTTCTTCTTGCAGGCTTCTTATTTGTAACTCATATGGGTATCAAAGCACAAACCGATACAATAAATCAGGTTGATGACAAAGGATTAAAACAGGGTTACTGGAAAAAAGAGTATTCAAACGGGAAACCAATGTATGAGGGGTATTTTAAAAACGGGAAACCTTTTGGTAAGTTTAAAAGGTATTATAAAAGTGGAGAAGTAAGGGTAATAATGCATTATTGTGAGGATAATGAATATGTTAAGACAAAGTTTTTTTATGATGATGGTGAATTGGCAGCAGAAGGAATCTATTGCAATGAAAAGAAAGACAGTCTCTGGAAATATTATAGTTTTTACTCCGGAACACTCACATCAATAGAATCTTATAATAAGGGCATAAAAAATGGTATGGAGAAGCACTATTACGCTAACGGACAAATATCCGAAGAAATAGAATGGGTAAATAATGCCAAATACGGTATCTGGAATCAGTACTTTGATGACGGAACCCAAAAATTAAAAACTTTCTATTCCTTCAATAAGGTAAATGGTTCCTATACAGTTTATTGGCCTAACGGGAATATTTTTATTTTAGGTCACCATATTGATAATAAGCGCCACGGAAACTGGACGTTTTTTACCGACGAAGGACAAAAAAAGTTTGAGATTATATACAAGCATGGGAAAGCAGAAAACGAAGAAGAGATAATAAAGAAAAATCAGGAATTTTTTAAAATGGTTGAGGAAAATATAGGTAAATACGAGGACCCTTCAATAGAAGATATGTTGCCACCCGGCGGGTACTATTAATATGACCAGGTACAAATCAATATTTATTGTAGTTACGTTCTTCTCCGTCTATCCCCTTATTCTTCTGTCTCAGGATGAGCTACCTAAATACTGGATTAATTTTGTTGATAAAGAAAACACACCTTATTCCGTTGATTCTCCCAATGAATTTCTATCTGAAAGATCCATAGAAAGAAGGCTACGACAAAACATTGCAATAACTGAAGATGACTTGCCAGTTGATCCTCAATATATAAATCAATTAAAAGTCCTGGGCTTTGATGTAATAAACATTTCAAAATGGTTTAATGGAGCCATAGTAGCTTCTGCCGATTCTGCACTAATGGATACCCTTGAAAATTACTCATTTATCAGATCTGCTCCTATTCTAGTCAAACCTGCTTTTCACGATACGGGACAGGTAAAAATATTACGGCCAAAAAAGACCTTATCCCCTTATACACTTCCTTACGGATATTCCTCCAACCAGATCAAAATGCTTAGTGGCGAATATCTACATCGCAATAGATATGAAGGTCAGGGATTACTAATAGTTGTTCAGGATGCTGGCTTCACAAACGCTGATGATGTAAGTTCGCTGCAACATATATGGGAAGAAAACAGAATTGTAGCTTCAAGAGATTTCGTGAAAGATACATTAGACCTTTTCGCATCACATCACCATGGGACATTTGTTTTTTCAATAATTGGTGGCATATATGAAAATGCTATCTATGGATCAGCCACAAAGGCAAATTTTGCCCTTACCCGGACGGAAGATGGAAATTCAGAATATATCATAGAAGAATATAACTGGGTATGTGGAGCTGAGTTTGCTGATAGTCTGGGTGCGGATATAATTAATTCTTCTCTAGGATATTCACTTTTCGATGATTCATTACAAAATCATTCATTTAATGATATGGATGGAGAAACCACCCCCATTTCGGTAGGTGCTAAAATAGCAGCTGCAAAAGGAATGGTTATAGTGTCCAGCGCTGGAAATGCAGGTGATGATCCATGGTTTCGAATATTGGCTCCGGGAGATGCAAAAAATATTATCACTGTCGGAGCTGTTGATGCTCAACAAACAATTGCTGATTTCAGCTCGAGAGGTCCAAGTTACGACAGAAGAGTTAAACCTGATGTATGTGCGCAGGGAGTTGAAACTGTAGCCCAATCACCAGCTGGAAAGATTGCTCAATGTTCTGGTACATCATGCTCGGCTCCTGTTGTTTCAGGACTGGTAGCATGTTTATGGCAGGCAAACCCTCATGCTTCAGCCTTGCAAATTATTGAATCAATTCAACAGAGCAGTTCTCAGTATGAGAATCCCGATTCACTGTATGGTTTTGGTATTCCGAATTTCATTCTTGCAGACCGCTATTTAAATAGTATTATGCCACCTCCCGAGAATAATATTATTACTTATAACGTCTTCCCAAATCCTGCCCGAAGCTATTTGTACCTTGAAATTCTTCGACCTCTTCATTCCCAGGATGGAATGGTGCTGATCAGCTATTATAATATCCTGGGCACAATAGTAAAACAAGAAGAAAGAGAAATTATTGGAGCTCATGCTGTACTTGAATTTGAAGACATTGATGTATTAGAAACAGGTTTGTACCTATTGAAAATCGAGTTTCCGGGGGGCGTTCATACAATCCCATTTATGAAGATAAAATAATCTGATGCAACCGAAACCACTTTCCCTATTTGAGTTAAATAATCAAATCAAAGGCATCCTAAAAACGAATTGTGAAAAAAGTTATTGGGTAACAGGTGAGATCAGTGAAATAAAAGTCAACCACAGCGGTCATTGCTACCTTGAGCTTATACAAAAAGATCCTGCATCCGATCAGATCATAGCCCGATCGCGTGCTACTATCTGGGCAACTGGTTATCGTATGATTAAACCATACTTTGAGACAACCACCAAGCAGCCTTTGTCAACAGGACTTGATATCATGATAAAAGTATGTGTCGAATTTCATGAAGTTTACGGCTTAAGTTTGAATATAACTGATATTGAACCTGTCTATACGATAGGTGAACTTGCGCTTCGTAAACAGAACGTAATACAAAGACTGAATGAGGAGGGTGTTCTGGAAATGAACAAAGAACTTGAATTTCCCTACCTGTGCCACAAAATTGCTGTAATTTCTTCTGTCACAGCGGCCGGTTACGAAGATTTTATGGATCAGCTTCTAAGCAATTCTTCTGGCTACAAATTTTATGTTAAGCTTTTCCCTGCGACAATGCAGGGCAAAGAAGCCGAAAAGTCCATAATCTCTTCCCTTGATAAAATTTACCAATACGAATCAGTTTTCGATGCAGTCGTTATTATTCGAGGAGGTGGATCAAAAGCAGATCTGAGTTGTTTTGATTCTTACTGGCTTGCCTACCATATTACTCAGTTTCCTCTTCCCGTATTAACAGGCATAGGTCATGAACAGGACGATTCAGTTGTTGACCTTGTTGCATATAATCGTTTTAAAACGCCCACAGCAGTTGCATCTTTTCTTATTGATACTATTACTGAGCACGATGTGAATTTGCATCAGGTTGAAGAACAAATTATTCATTGTGTTGGTGAATTAATCATCGATACGCAAGAAATCTTTGTGTCAGTAGTTGCAAATATGACTCAAAAGATAAAAGATCTGGTATTACGAAAGAATATCATTCTTCAGGATTTCAATTTCTCATTGACCACCTTAGCAAAGAAGGTTGTCTATCATAAAAAGATAGTATTAAACAAAAGAGAAACCAGATTAACCATTTCTTCAAAAAATTTCTGGAATAATCGACAGCAAGATCTTCAGACCTTTATTAAGATTTTGATGAAACATTTGAATTTTGTATTTGAAAAAAATAAAAACAGGCTGGAACGATTTGATGATAGAATTGTATACCTCAATCCCAGACAAATAATGAAAAGGGGCTATTCCATTACCAGGAAAAATGGAAAAGTCATTAAAGATTCCCATTCACTCGAAAAAGGAGATGATCTGGAGACAATATTGTACAAAGGAAAAATTGTTAGTGTGCTTAAAAAAAAATAATCATGACACAAAAGAAATTGACTTACAAAGAAGCATTCTCGGAGCTGGAAAATATTTTAGTGAAGCTTGAAAACAACGAGCTGGATGTTGATGAATTGACAGAGAGTGTTAAGAAAGCTTCAGAACTAATTAAATTTTGTAAAGCCAAGCTGTTTGAAACTGAAGAAGAAGTTGAGAAAATTATTCATGATCTTGATTCTGAGAATAATAAATAGAAAAACCGGGAGTAATAACTCCCGGTCTTCTAAAACCCTAAAACTAAACCTAGAATAAGTCGGTAAAAGCATTAATTGATGAGAAATAGCAATGCTAACCTCTTAATTCTATGTGAAATATCAAAATATTCTGGAATTCCTCCAAATCTTTTTATTAACAATCAAAACCTTAGGTTCAGACCTGCCAGAAAATGAATTCCGGCCTGTGGATAATAACCATCTGATTTGTTACGTTCATTACCAAAAAAATAGGAATATACCCAGGCATTTGTTTCATATTTTGCATTAAAGACATTGTTAATAAGTAAATGCAGATCAATTGCCTTTATGATTTTTGTGTGAAAAGAATACTGTATCTTCAGGTTGTTCACAAAGTAAGGATTGAGCACCCTGTCATCACTTGAAGTATTGTCGATATATTGTTTACTAACATAGTTGGATAGTAATGCAATCGACATGTTTCTTAAAGCGTGTATTTGTATCTGACTGCTGGCAATTATTTGTGGAGAAAAAGCAATATTTGTTTTGCCAGGGCTCTCTGAATACTGACCAAGAAAATTCCATTCAGTATCATACACATCCACATATTCTGTAAAAGCCTTTATGTGACTTTCACTTATTGTCGTGTTTGCCTTCCATGACAGCTTCCCGGTAATTTCCCAGTCTAAAATCAGCTCAATACCTTTCCGCGTACTATGGTCAACGTTGGTTAAGATTGTTGCACCTACATCGTTTATCTCCCCCGTAAGTATTAACTGATCTTTATACTGCATATAGTACAGATTCAATCCGGCAACCAGGTTTCTGTTACGAAATGTGTAACCAGCCTCGTAATCTGAGAGTCTCTCCGGCTTGGGTTGTGGCCCATCGGGATCTGTATCAGTATAATTGCTGCGGTTAGGCTCTCTGTTGGCAACCGCGTACATAAAATAAATATCATGTTTCTCATTAGGTTTATAGAATAGCCCGACTTTTGGATTAATAAAATTGAAAGTATGCGATTGAGTAACATCTCTGAGATTATCATCAATGCCATCAATTTCATGTACTATCCAACGATATTGAAAATCAGCGTATAGGTTTAAACCTTTTGTTAAAAGATAATTATACTTACAAAAAATATTGAAATCGGTTTTTATACCTGTTCCTCTATACCATTCATGATTTTTCATTCCATCGCTCATAAATCCCGCCCAGATAACTTTTCCAAAATGACGCCCATCGTATTTGTTCCAGGCACCGCCAATGGTTAGATCAGATCTGCTTTGCTTGTAATTCATCGAGAAGGTAATTCCGTAAAAATCATTATCCAACCATTTTTGCCT
>DAOUOU010000099.1 GCA_030626465.1 Bacteroidales bacterium | reverse complement strand
GCCGGTGTCCAGTCCTGCTTGCAACCACATATGCCCACAACATAGTTTCTCAATAGGTTCAATCCTTCCGGGGTATGGTATACCTCAGGATGAAATTGAATGCCATATGTATTCTCATTATCAATGGAATATGCACCAACCTTCACATCGCGGGTACTGCCGATGATTCTGAAATCAGCAGGAAGAGTGATGATGGTATCACCATGTGACATCCATACCTGCATTCCCGAAGAAAGACCTTCAAACAAATCAGAATTTTTATCGATAAATTCCAGGTTTGCCCTGCCATACTCTCGATGCTTTGACGGTATTACTTCGCCTCCGGAACTTTGTGCAACATATTGAGCTCCATAACAGATTCCCAGAAGAGGTATGGAGCCCTTAATATTTATCAGGTCCGGTACAGGATGATCTGTATCCCGAACTGAACACGGACTGCCGGATAAAATAACTCCTTTTATTGATGAATCAACTTCAATAACTTTGTTGTAAGGATGAATTTCACAGTATACGTTTAGTTCACGTACTCTTCTGGCAATCAGTTGTGTATACTGAGATCCGAAATCAAGAATTATTATTTTTTCCTGCACACTGATACAATTAATGGATATAAATTTCGGCAAATATAAGTATTAATCTATGGAATTATTCAGACTCTCTGCTCATCCTCACTAAAGGGACACTATAACTTTTCAGATCCTCAGCAATCCTGGTATCGGGAAACACTCTTCTTGCTTCAGCCAGTAAATCCTCAGTCTGCTTGTAACGAGCGGAAAAATGACCGATAAGCAATTGTTTTACTGAGGCTTCCAAGGCTATTGTTGCAGCCTGTGAAGCAGTAGTATGACCTGTTAATCTGGCCAGTTTCCTTTCACTATCCATAAAAGTCGCCTCGTGATATAATAAATCTGCTTCGGCAATATAAGGAACTATCTTTTTGCTGACCATTGTATCGCTACAGTATGCATAAGACCTTCTTCCATAAGGTGTTTCCGTCAGCTTGTCATTTGCAATACTTTCTCCTGAGGGAGTAATGATGTCTTCACCATTTTTGATTGCTTTGATCTGATTGATTGTGAGATTGTATTTACCAATACATTCTTTCTTTATGTTTAAAGGCCGATTCTTCTCCCTGAAAAGATACCCGAAGCTTGGAATTCGGTGTTTAAGGGGAAAGGCAAATACTTCAACCACCTTATTTTCATATACTACCTGGAGTTGCCTTTTTGATATCTTGTGTAAATGAATCTTATAATTATTCATTTTAGCAAAATGTTCCTGATAAAAATCAAGGATTTTCTCTATTTCAGAATGTCCATAAATAAACAGGGGAGCTTTTCTTCCTAACAGATTAAAAGTTGACAACAATCCAAACAATCCAAAAATATGATCGCCATGAACATGGCTGATCAGGATATGATTGATTCTCCCAAATGAGATTTTAGCTTTTCGGAGTTGTATTTGGGTCCCTTCTCCACAATCAATTAAAAAAAACCGCTCCTGTATATTAAGTACCTGAGCGGTTGGAAATTTTTTTGACGTCGGAAAAGCACTGGCACTCCCTAAAATCGTCAATTCAAATGTCATTGTATAGAAAAATGAATTAATTACTGGTTTGAGCAATTAAATCAACACCTTCTTCAATAGAATTTGTAATATTCAAAACAGTATCAAGCTGAGAAATTGTAATCAGCCTTTCAACAGCATCGTTTAAACCGGTAAGCACGAAAGTACCACTTGCATTTTTACACAGACGATTTGCAACAAGAATTGCACTTAGACCTGACGAATCACAATAACGACATTTACTTAAGTCAAGTATTATGTTTTTTTCACCATTACCAGATACCAAAACCAGCTCCGATTTAAGTGTTGGAGCAATATGCGTATCAAGTTTTTCTTCCAATACTTGAATTAAGGTGTGATTGTCTTGCTTTTCTATCTTGAATTCCATATGGAAAAGTTTTTATAAATATATCACTTTTCGTTTGAATCTGATGATTTTTCTTTATCTTGTTTTTGTGCGTTTTCCATTTCTTTCTTTAAAGCTGCTAAATCTGTAACGTCTCCAAGTGTTGTTTTTTCAAGGTTTGCTTTAGTTTTCTTAGTACCTTTTTTCGGAGCAGTAGTTCTTGATTTTTTTCCAGCACTCCCCGGAGCCTTTCTCTCATCATCAAAGACTCTTGTATGTGAAAGTACAATTTTCTTTGCAGATTTTGAAAATTCTACGACCTTAAATGGAAGTTTTTCATCAACCTTAGCTGATGAACCATCTTCCTTAACCAGGTGTTTTGGCGTTACAAAGCCTTCAACTCCATATTGCAGAGAAACAAGAGCCCCTTTATCCATAACCTCTGTAACTGTTCCTTCATGCACTGAACCAATGGTAAACAGAGTTTCAAAAACATCCCATGGGTTCTCTTCAAGTTGCTTATGACCAAGGCTCAGTCGACGATTTTCCTTGTCGATCTCCAGTACCACTACTTCTATATTTTCCCCGATGTTAGTAAACTCGGCAGGATGCTTGATCTTTTTTGTCCAGGAAAGATCAGAAATATGGATCAATCCGTCAACTCCTTCCTCAATCTCAACAAAAACACCAAAGTTGGTGAAATTGCGGACTTTTGCTTTATGCTTGGAGCTCATGGAATATTTCTCTTCGATCTTTTCCCATGGATCTTGCTTCAGTTGTTTCATGCCAAGCGACATCTTTCTTTCCTCTCTGTCAAGAGTAAGAATCTGAGCTTCCACCCCGTCTCCAACCTTAAGGAATTCCTGGGCACTTCTTAAGTGCTGAGACCAGGACATTTCTGACACATGAATCAGACCTTCAACCCCTGGTGCAATTTCAACAAACGCACCGTAATCTGCCATTACAACAACTTTCCCTTTTATAATATCGCCCACCTTAAGTTTTTTATCAAGTGAATCCCACGGATGAGAGGTAAGTTGTTTCAAACCTAAAGCAATGCGTTTCTTATCGTCATCAAAATCGAGAATGACTACCTGGAGTTTCTGGTCTAACTGGACTATTTCTTCAGGATGATTTACACGACCCCAGGAAAGATCAGTAATATGGATCAATCCATCAACACCGCCGAGATCGATGAATACTCCATAAGAGGTAATATTCTTGACAGTTCCTTCGAGAATCTGTCCTTTCTCAAGTTTGGCAATGATTTCTTTCTTTTGCTGTTCAAGTTCTGCCTCAATAAGAGCTTTATGAGAGACAACCACATTCTTGAATTCCTGGTTGATCTTTACTACCTTGAATTCCATGGTCTTATTCACATACATATCGTAGTCCCGAATAGGCTTGACATCGATTTGTGATCCCGGAAGGAACGCTTCGATACCGAAGACATCTACAATCATTCCGCCTTTGGTACGACACTTAATATAACCTTTAATAATTTCATCGCTTCCAAGAGCCTCATTGACCCTGTCCCACGATTTAAGCGCACGTGCTTTTTTATGTGATAAAACCAGTTGTCCCTTTTTATCTTCCTGGCTCTCGACAAATACTTCAACAACATCTCCGCTTTTCAGGTCGGCATTGTATCTGAATTCGTTCAAACTCACGACACCTTCCGATTTATAGCCAATGTTAATTACAACTTCGCGTTTATTCATTGAAATTACAGTTCCATCAACCACCTCATTCTCTGTTACGGTAGATAGTGTCTGATCATAAAGCTTAGCAAATTCATCTTTTTGATTTGCAGAATATATCTCGGAAGAATCATCATACCCATCCCAGTCAAATTCAGAATCCGATTCATTCAGATCATCACCAGGAGTGTCGCCTTTAACTTTAGTGGTAGATTTCGCTTCTTTCTTTTCAGACTTTTCTTCTTTTGTCTTTTCTACTTTTGCCTTTTCTTCTTTTGTCTTTTCTTCTTTTTTTGTGGTAGTCGTTTTAGCTTTAACAACTTCCTTTTCTTTAGAAGTTTTAGATTTTCCTTCTTTTACCTCATCAGATTTTGATTCCGATACCTTTTTGGTTTTGGTCTCTTTTGGATCTTCAGCTTTTACAGTTTTTTTTGCCTTTGCTTTAGTTGCTTTTTCTTTTGAGGATTCTGAATTCTTCCCTGCAACTTTAGTTTTTGTTTCTTTCTTTTTTGATGAAGCTGCTTTTGCTGTAGTTTTTGCTTTTTCCTCCTTCTTCTCTGCTTTTTCCTTAGTTGCTTTAGCATCTGGTTTATTATCAGCAACCTTATTCTTAACAACCTCAGAATTCTGAACTTGTTCCTCTACTGGTTTTTTATCGCTTTTAGACATTTAACAAACAATCAATTAATATGTTAGACATTATGTTGATTAAAATCAGGCTGCAAAACTAAAATTTTATTAGGTAATAAACTAACTATTAGTGAAAAAATGCCCGTATTAACAGCCAGATTTACTATGAATTTAAAGGTACCTGATTAAGAATAAAACCTAAAAAGTAAATATCTCATCAGAATAAATTTTTTTTATCAACTTAAGCCTCTTATTTTTGAAAAAAAAATAAAAATGAAAATTGCTATTGCAGGTACGGGTTACGTAGGTCTTGTAACCGGTACATGTTTTGCCGAAACTGGAGTAGATGTTGTTTGCATCGATATTGATAAAAAAAAGATTGATAACCTGAAAAAGGGGATACTTCCAATTTACGAGCCTGGATTACAGTCAATGGTAGAGAGAAACTTTGAAAAGGGAAGACTTAATTTTTCAACAAGTCTGGCTGATAATATTTCAGAATGTGAAGCTGTATTTATAGCTGTTGGCACTCCTCCCGATGAAGACGGCAGTGCCGATTTGAAATACGTACTGGCTGTGGCTTCCGATATTGGAAAACACATGAGTAACTATCTTGTAGCTGTCACAAAAAGTACTGTACCTATTGAAACTTCGAAGAAAGTTAAAGAAACCATCAGGAAAGAGCTGGCGAAAAGAAATTCACAGTTAGCGTTTGATGTTGCCTCCAATCCGGAATTTTTAAAAGAAGGATCAGCGATCGATGATTTTTTAAAACCAGATCGTATTGTAATAGGGATCGAATCAAAAAAAGCTGAAAAAGCAATGGAGCGACTGTATAAACCGTTTCTTCTAAACGGACATCCGTTATTGTTTATGGATATACCCTCTGCAGAAATGACCAAATATGCTGCAAACTCGATGCTTGCCACCAAAATTAGCTTTATGAACGACATTGCAAATCTTTGTGAGATTGTTGGTGCAGATGTGAACATGGTTCGCCAGGGCATAGGTAGTGATTCCCGCATTGGTAATAAATTTATTTACCCGGGTGTAGGATATGGCGGTTCCTGCTTCCCTAAAGATGTTAAGGCACTCATTAAATCTGCAAAAGAAAACAATTACTCACTCAGGATATTACAATCTGTAGAGGAAGTAAATAACAATCAGAAATTAGTTCTTTATAATAAGATAAGACACCATTTTAAAGACGATCTGAAGGGGAAAGTAATCGGATTGTGGGGACTTTCATTTAAACCCAATACCGATGATATGAGAGAAGCTCCTTCTCTGGTTCTCATTCAAAACCTTCTTGAAAGTGGAGCCCTTGTAAAAGCATACGACCCTGTCGCTATCGATGAAGCGAAAAGGATATTAGGCAATACAATTGAGTTGTGTCGGGAAATGTATGAAGTACCGGTTGATGCAGATGCTCTTGCTTTGGTAACAGAATGGTCGGAATTCAGGATACCAAACTACAAAGTGCTCTCAAAGCTTCTTATAAACAAGGTAATTTTTGATGGAAGAAACATCTACGATCCGGCAGAAATGAAAGAAAATGGATTTATCTATTATGGAATTGGAAGAAAACCCCTTTAGAATTTGTATAGCATGCAAAGAATTATGAAAAAAATACTGGTTACCGGTGGCGCAGGATTTGTCGGCTCACATCTTTGCGAACGATTGCTGGCAGAAGGAAATGAGGTAATTTGCCTGGATAATTATTTCACAGGCTCCAAGAGAAACATAGTTCATCTTCTGGGCAATCCTTTTTTCGAATTAATTCGTCACGATATAACATCTCCTTATTATGTTGAAGCAGACGAGATTTATAATTTGGCCTGTCCTGCCTCCCCCATTCATTATCAGTACAATCCGATCAAGACCATCAAGACCTCAGTGATGGGAGCCATTAATATGCTTGGTTTGGCAAAAAGGATCAAAGCCAAAATACTGCAGGCGTCGACCAGCGAGGTTTATGGTGATCCGGAATTACATCCGCAACCGGAGCATTACTGGGGTCATGTTAATCCTATAGGTCGAAGAGCTTGTTACGACGAAGGAAAGCGATGTGCCGAAACACTGTTTATGGACTATTATTACCAGAATAAAGTAAAGATTAAAATTGTCCGTATTTTTAACTCATATGGCCCTAAAATGCACCCAAATGATGGCAGGGTAGTATCAAACTTTATTGTCCAGGCATTAAACAACAAAGAAATTACAGTATATGGAGACGGATCGCAGACACGAAGTTTTCAATATATTGATGATCTGGTAGAGGGATTGATCAGAATGATGGGCACTGATGATAAGGTATTAGGACCTATTAATATAGGCAATTCCAACGAGTTTACAATTCTTCAGCTTGCTGAAAAAATAATTGAATTAACGGGTTCAAAATCAAAATTGATTTTTGAGCCTCTTCCCGAAGATGATCCTACACAACGACAACCGGATATAACAAAAGCAAAGGATATATTAAACTGGGAACCCAAGGTCGGATTGGAAGAGGGACTGATAAAAACCATAGAATACTTTAGCAAATTACTTATAAATCAATCAAGCAGATCATGAAAGGTATCATATTAGCAGGTGGATCAGGAACCAGGTTGTATCCCTTAACCGGCACCATATCGAAACAAATCCTTCCTGTTTACGATAAGCCAATGATATATTATCCTTTATCGGTTCTTATGCTTGCCGGCATAAGAGATATACTTTTAATCAGTACGCCGGAAGATCTGCCTCTTTTTCAAAAATTGTTAAGAGACGGGAAACAAATAGGTATTTCTATATCATATGCCGAACAACCTTCACCTGATGGATTGGCCCAGGCATTTATTATCGGAGAAGAATTTATAGGCAGAGAGAAAGCCTGTCTGATCCTTGGTGATAATATTTTTTATGGCCATGGTTTTGGAAAAGAGTTGCTTACTTTATCTGATTTCGATGACGGAGCAATCGTCTTCGGATACTATGTAAACGATCCTGAAAGGTATGGTGTAGTTGAATTTGATAACAACCTGAATGCATTAAGTATTGAAGAAAAGCCCCAACAACCCAAATCCAACTATGCGGTAACAGGGCTGTATTTCTATAGCAATGATGTTGTTGAAAAGGCTAAAAATCTAAAGCCTTCTGCCCGCGGTGAACTGGAAATAACCGATTTAAACAGGTTGTATCTGGAAGAATCCAGATTAAAAGTTAAAATATTAGGCCGCGGAATGGCATGGCTCGATACAGGTACACATGAGAGTCTGATCCAGGCTTCGAACTATATCTACACCATTGAAAAAAGACAGGGACTAAAAATATCATGCCTGGAAGAGATCGCTTTTAAACGAGGATATATTGATAAAAAGCAACTCCTGAAACTTGCCAAACCACTGGAAAAAAATCAGTATGGACAATACCTTATTAAGTTAGCCAATAACCAGATCATTACTTTCGATGGATAAACGCTTTTATTAATGAATATTATCAAAACACCGATAAAAGATTTACTGATCATTGAACCTCAGGTTTTCAAAGATCAACGGGGGTATTTTTTTGAAAGTTTTAATCTGTCAAAACTGAACAAGGGTGGCCTTAATTTCCGGTTCGTGCAGGATAACGAATCAAAATCATGTTATGGTGTTATCAGGGGACTGCACTACCAGCTTAATCCAAAGGCACAGACAAAGCTTGTAAGAGTCATCAGCGGTACAATATATGATGTTGTTGTTGATGTAAGAAAAGGATCGCCCAGCTACGGGAAATGGTTTGGATTGGAGCTTTCCGACGAAAACAAAAAACAATTGTTAGTCCCCAAAGGATTTGCACACGGATTTGCTGTGCTTTCCGATACTGCTACTATACTCTATAAATGCGATGAGTTTTATGTGCCCGAATACGATGCGGGAATCATTTACAATGATACTTTCCTGAATATTGACTGGAAAATTCCGGAAGAAAAAGTTGCACTGTCTGAAAAAGACGGGCAACTTCCATCGTTTGAAAAAGCAAACAATAACTTTTCAATACAAACATGACCACAATTTGGGTAACCGGATCAAAAGGGCAATTAGGAAATGAGATTTTTCTACTACAAGACTTACTTTCCGGATGTCAATTTCTTTTCACTGACATTGAAGAATTGGATCTCTGCAATTCTGAAGATGTAATTGAATTTGCGAAAGCAAAAAAACCTGAAATCATTGTGAACTGTGCTGCCTATACCGCCGTCGATAAAGCGGAAGAAGAGGAAGAGAAGGCTTTCCTGTTGAACCGTGATGTACCGGCTCTGCTGGCTGAAATTTCATCTCAGATCACTTCCACCCTTATTCATATTTCTACCGATTATGTATTCGATGGACAATCTTACAGACCCTATACCGAGAAGGACATCCCGAATCCGTCGACCAACTATGGCAGGAGCAAACTAGCAGGCGAGGAAGCTGTATTGAAAAACAAACAAAACATTGTCATACGAACTTCATGGTTATACTCTCCCCATGGCAAGAATTTTTTAAAAACAATTCTGCGGCTTGGAAAGGAACGGGATAAGCTGGAAGTTGTATTCGATCAGGTTGGTACCCCTACGTCAGCAACAGATCTTGCCAGGGCAACACTTCAAATCATTGAAAAACTAATTGATACTAGCAATGACGTAGGAGGTATTTATAACTTTTCGAACGAAGGAGCCTGCAGCTGGTATGATTTTGCAGTAGAAATAGTAAAAATCGCTGGATTGGATTGTACCGTAGAAGCCATCACCTCCGAACAATTTCGAACCCTTGCTACAAGGCCCTTTTATAGCGTGTTGGATAAAAGCAAAATAAGGAAAGCTTTTAACCTTTCTATTCCGCATTGGAGGGATAGTCTGGGGAAATGTTTTACCCGCTTAAATAATTAGGATATTCATCCTCTTGTACTGTCATAAAAATTAAAATCAAAATTTTTACAGGCATTGCTCACTTATCATTTGTATTTATCCACAAAATGCTTGCCTGGCTTACTCTCTTTTTTTCTACTTTTGCGTATCTTTTAAAAACGGATAAAAACAAGATTTATTAATTCTACAATGGAAAAAGGTGATTCATTGCACGAGGTGAAATTAAAAGCAGAGGCCTGGCTCGAAGGCAATTACGATGCCGAAACCAAAAAGCAGGTGAAAAACCTGCTGGAAAACAACGAAAAAGAGTTGATCGAAAGTTTTTACCGTAACCTTGAATTCGGGACCGGAGGATTACGCGGTAT
>DAOUOU010000186.1 GCA_030626465.1 Bacteroidales bacterium | reverse complement strand
TTTGGAAAAACATTTGACTTGTTTCTCTGTTTCATTAGCAATATCTACCGAAACTTTGTAAAAATTAGTATTATTGTATTGCATGTTGATGGAAAACACTTTTTGAAGAAAAACACATAATAATATGAAAATCACTGTAATAGGTGCCGGCAATGTTGGCTCATCATGTGCCGATGTATTGGCACATCAGGATGCTGCAAGCGAAGTGGTCTTGCTGGATATTAAAGAAGGATTAGCTGAAGGTGTGGCTCTTGATATCTGGCAAAGTTCCCCTATTGACAGGTTTAATACAAAAACCATAGGAGTTACAAACGATTACGAAGCAACTGCATGTTCAAGTGTTGTGGTAATTACATCAGGTTTGCCCAGAAAGCCTGGTATGAGTAGAAATGATCTGATTGAAGTAAATGCTGAAATTGTTAAAGGTGTTACAGAAAATATTATAAAGTATTCGCCTGATACAACAATTATAGTTGTATCAAATCCATTAGATGTAATGACTTATCAGGCTCACATTGCATCTAATCTACCCAGAACAAGGGTAATGGGAATGGCAGGTGTTCTGGATACCGGTCGTTACAGAGCATTTATTGCAAATGAATTAAACATATCTCCAAAAGATATTCAGGCTGTTCTTATGGGCGGCCATGGAGATACTATGGTTCCTCTACCCCGATTTACCACTGTTTGCGGTGTTCCTCTTTCAGATGTGCTTTCTAAAGAAAAAATAGGTTCTATTATCGAACGAACCAAGTTCGGAGGTGGAGAACTGGTGAAACTTATGGGCACATCAGCCTGGTATGCTCCAGGGTCAGCAGCTGCCCGTATGGCTGAGGCCGTTGCCAGAAATCAGAAAAGAGTTCTTCCCTGTTGTGTGAAACTTGAAGGTGAATTCGGTTTAGAAGATGTTTATGTGGGAGTACCGGTTGTGTTGGGCTGTAACGGCATTGAACAGATTATTGAATTGAAATTGGATGAAGAAGAAAAACAACTTTTGCATAAATCTGCTGATGCGGTAAGAGAAATGATGGAAGTTTTAGATAGTTTAAGAAAAGGGAATAAAAAAAACCATTAGATATTTCTAACGGTTTTTTTCTTCCAAACAATCTTTATCTAATCAATTTGAGAGGCAAATTTAAGTAGTTTATTTACTACTTGCTGACGAACATCTAATTCTAACCGATTCAGCATCTCATATACATCTTCAAATTCGTTCTGAAAATTAAATAATGTATCAATATTTATCAGCTCTCTCCCTGATTTCGATGCAAGATTGTTAATAGTGAAATGAATAGTAGAGGTTTTTGTCATAGGCAAAATTGTATTTCATTAAAATTTATATCAAGTACAAAACGATAAATTGTACAAAATATTTCTTTTCCTGAATATTTTTTTCAATTTTTTCCTCTCGCTCTATTTCAATGATAAAGTAAGGTTCTTTTCTTTGATCATCCTACGCAAATTAATCAGAGCATACCTCATTCGCCCAAGTGCAGTATTGATGCTTACATTTGTTTGTTCGGCAATTTCTTTGAAGCTCAATCCGCAATAATGCCTGAGAATAACTACCTCTTTCTGATCATCCGGCAGTTCCTGAATCAGTTGTCTTACATCCTTCGAAATCTGATCGAAAACAATCTTCTCTTCAATTGTTCTTTCAGCAAATTTTTTCGAATTGAAGATATCGTTTTCGTAACTGTCATTCGAGATTGTATTTAGTTGCTTCTCTTTTCTAAAATGATCAATCATTAAATTATGTGCAATACGAATCACCCATGAAATAAATCTTCCATTATCCCTGTATCGCCCCTCCTTTAATGATTTGATTACTTTAATAAAAGTTTCCTGAAAAACATCTTCAGCCAGATGTTGATCTTTTACTACCAATAAAATATAAGTGTAGACTTTTTTTCTATGCCTATTAATTAACACTTCGATGCTTGTCCTCTTACCATCCAAATACTCTTGGACAAGTTCGAAATCAGTGAGGCTACTGAGAGTTTTCACAACTACCTCCTTTTTATTTGTTATACGAAAAAGAAAGTAGAACTATCCTATAGGCATTCCTCCTTAGATTTGTGTTACAATTATACTGCAAGTAAGTATTTTTTTTTCTTAATTCAAATACCTTTGCAAAAAAAATTCATTTATTTCATTCAATTTCCATGCCAGAAACCAGTAAAAATAGGGAAAGTATCGTTGTAAAAGGAGCAAAAATTCATAACTTAAAAAATATCGATGTAAAGATTCCGAGAAATAGCTTCACTGTCATTACTGGCCTGTCTGGTTCCGGTAAATCATCACTTGCTTTTGATACAATTTATGCCGAGGGGCAAAGGAGATATGTTGAAAGTCTTTCATCGTATGCACGGCAATTTCTGGGAAGAATGAACAAACCGGAAGTCGATGCGATTCAAGGTCTGCCTCCGGCCATCGCCATTGAACAAAAAGTAAATACCCGTAATCCGCGCTCCACTGTGGGCACTTCCACTGAGATCTATGATTATTTAAAACTTCTATTTGCCAGGATAGGTCAAACCTATTCACCTGTATCAGGAAAAATAGTAAAAAAAGAATCTGTAACTGATGTTGTGGATTACATTGTCTCATTGAAAAAAGATACAAAAGCTCTTATTCTGGCACCCTTTGATGCTCATAACAAGATAGGCTATGATCAGTTACTCTCCGATTTAAAACATATGGGAATCAACAGGGTAAGGATAAATAATGAAATTTTAAAAATTGAGGAACTATCACAGTCTATTGTTAAGAACGCTCAAGAATTCTATTTGGTTATTGATCGCATTGTAATTAAGTATGATGATGACTCGCTTTCCAGGTATGCTGATTCTGTGCAGGAAGCATACAGATTGGGTGATAAAATTTGTATGGTACGGACTTTTAATGAAAAGGAAGTCAAAATCAAAGTATTTTCTAACAAATTTGAATCGGATGGTATCACATTCGATGAACCATCAGTGCACATGTTCAGCTTTAACAATCCTGTTGGAGCCTGCCCCGTTTGTGAAGGCTACGGGAAGATAATCGGCATTGATAAGGATCTGGTTATTCCTGACAAAAATCTTTCTGTTTATGAAGATGCTATTGTATGCTGGAGGGGTGAAAAAATGCAAAAATGGAGAAACAAACTTATATATAGTGCTGATCAGTTTGGTTTTCCTATTCATAAACCAATTTACCAGCTCACTGAAGAACAATATCAATTACTCTGGTCCGGAAATCGCTATTTTGGAGGACTGAACAAGTTCTTCAAAAAACTCGAAGAGAAAAAGTATAAGATCCAGTATCGTGTTATGCTTGCCCGTTACAGGGGAAAAACCACTTGTCCCGACTGCAATGGCAAACGACTAAAAAAAGAATGCGGATATGTTAAGGTATCAGGATATTCTATCCAGGAACTGGTGGATCTTTCTGCCGAAAACCTGACACAAATATTTGATACCATCAAGCTTACAAAATATGAAAAGAACGTTGCAAGTCGCCTGCTGCTTGAGATTCAGAACAGACTTGATTATTTGTGCAATGTCGGTCTTGGATACCTCACATTGAATCGTCTTTCATCTACCTTGTCCGGCGGGGAATCGCAACGTATCAACCTGGCTACCAGCCTGGGAAGCAGCCTTGTTGGGTCATTATATATACTTGATGAGCCCAGCATAGGATTGCACCCCCGAGATACACACAGACTATTAAAAGTTCTTAACGATCTAAAAAAGATCGGTAATACTATTCTGATGGTGGAGCATGAAGAGGAGATCATCCGTGTCAGCGATGAAGTTATTGATATTGGACCAATGGCAGGACGATTGGGAGGTGAACTGATATTTGCCGGACCTTATAAAAAATTATTAAAAGAAAGCAATGGTCTTACAGCAAGATATCTGACTCATAAAGAAAAAATCGATATTCCTGCCCACAGAAGATACTGGAATAACTATGTCTCAATTATCTCAGCCAGAGAGAATAACCTTAAAAATATTGATGTTAGAATACCTCTAAATATTTTAACTGTTATTTCCGGTGTAAGTGGTTCAGGAAAGTCTTCCCTTATAAGAAATATATTGTATCCCGCCCTTAGTAAAATTATTGAAGGGTATGGAGAAAAAAGCGGGAAATTCAGTCGGTTGGAAGGAGATATAAATACGATTACTTCTGTTGAATTTGTTGATCAAAATCCTATTGGAAAATCATCAAGATCGAATCCTGTCACATACATGAAAGCTTATGATGAAATACGCAAATTATATTCAATCCAGCCTTATGCAGTGAGTAATAACTATAAACCGGCTCATTTCTCTTTCAACGTAGATGGAGGAAGGTGTGAAGAGTGTCAGGGCGAAGGAATTATTAAGGTAGAGATGCAATTCATGGCCGATGTCATCCTGACTTGTGATCAATGCAAGGGACAAAGATTTAAAGACGATATACTGGAAGTTCGTTATAAAGAAAAGAATATTCACGATCTTCTTGAAATGACTGTAAACGAAGCTATTGAGTTTTTTTCAGCAAAGAATACAGGCCTAGAAAAAAAGATTACTGATAAATTATCTCCCTTAGCTTCAGTTGGATTAGGCTATATCAAACTCGGACAATCGTCAAGCACTTTAAGCGGTGGAGAAAGTCAGCGGGTGAAATTAGCATCATTCTTAGCTTTGGACAAAAGTGCACCAACACTGTTTATTTTCGATGAACCTACAACCGGCCTTCACTTTCATGATATTAAAAAATTACTGGTATCTTTTAATGCTTTGATTGAAAAAGGTCACTCTATTGTTATTATTGAACACAACCAGGAAATAATAAAATGTGCCGACTGGGTTATTGATCTTGGACCCGAAGGAGGAGATAAAGGGGGATACATCGTATTTGAAGGCACTCCCGAGAAAATGATTGAGTGCAAAAACTCGTATACCGGGAAATTTCTGAAAAGTAAGCTTAACCACTCTATGAGTTAATCACCTAATCCAATCTTCTTATACAAAGGTAAGCTTTGGTTAAGGTAGCAAATAATTAAAAGATGTGAGAAAACAGAAGACAAAAGACAGAAGATTGATGAACTGGGGAACTGGTGAACTGATGAAATGACGAATTTCGATTTGTAAACTTCAATTAATCAGTTAATCCTTTAGATTAGCAAAGTATAAAATATTTTATTATTTCAACTTATTATAATGTTGAAAT
>DAOUOU010000132.1 GCA_030626465.1 Bacteroidales bacterium | reverse complement strand
GACCTTTTAAAGTCCTGGGGATACAGCAAATTGCTTTTGGTGGTGAAAAGAAAGAAAAACTAAGGAAGTTTTGGGTTGAACTGATGGGAATGGAAAAAACCGGAACATTTCAAAGCGGGAAAGAAAATGTTAATGAAGATATATTGAGAATCGGCAAAGGGTATCATTCCATAGAAATTGACATTATGCAACCACTTGATATCAATAAGAAACCACGTGTTCATGAACCCAGACTGAACCATATCGGGTTCTGGATAGATGATTTGCAAAAAGCTATCAAGTGGTTGTCTGAGAAAGGTGTTCGGTTTACACCAGGAGGAATTCGCAAGGGCGCCAGCGGACATGATGTTTGTTTTATTCATCCTAAGGGGAATGATGAATTTCCCTTATGTGGCGAAGGAGTGCTGGTAGAATTGGTACAGGCTCCTCATGAAGTGATAAAGGCTCTAAGCTAGTACTTAACTCGTGTTTGCCGGAAATTGATGTTTTCTTATCAAACACTGAGTTTTCTTGCAGATACTAACTACTCATAATTTTTTTACACATAGTTTAAATATCCTGTCATGAGACCGCCATACAATCCAAAAGTCTGGGAAGATGTGAATTGCCCTTTTTGTAATTCGGAGAAGAAGAAGCTCTATGAAAAGTTTGGAGACAGACTTCAATATACTTATGTAAAATGTCAACAGTGTAAATTGATATATCATAGTCCCAGGCCAAAGTACGATAAAGATTTTCTTGAAGCTGCCTACGAGAAATATTTTGTATTCGATCCGAATTATGAGTATGCCGAAAAAGAACTTTGGGAATTCAGGGAAGAGATTCATGAGATGATTGGATTTGACAAAGCCCAAAGTTCAATCCTCGATGTTGGAAGCTGTATGGGAAGCTTTATTAAAGTGGCTAAAGATGTATACAGGGAAGTTGAGGGAGTTGAAATATCAGAAAACATGGCTTCATTTACTGAGCAGAAGCTGGGGGTTCGTATAATAAGAAAACAATTTGAGAGCATTGAACACAAAAAAAAATACTCCTGTATTCATATGAGCCATGTCATTGAGCATATCCCTAACCCGAACGAATGGATGCATAAGGCCGGGGAACTTCTTGAGAAAGATGGCATACTGGTTATTTGTATTCCTAATATTCATTCCCTTGCCAGAGAGATTAAAATCTTTCTAAAAAGAATTGGCCTCCGTACCGGCAGATGGGAAGATTCCTGGCGCACTCCTGATCACTTGTTTGAACCAGCAATTGGAAGTATGAAATACCTCTGTAAGAAGAATGGTTTTGATATAATCAATTATTACACGTATAGCAGGAAAGATCCGGTATCAAGAAAAATCCTGAGTCAATTGATACACAAGCGATTAAGAATTGGTTCAAATGTAAGGTTTTATTTAAGGAAAACACAATAATGCTTTAGAAAGCCAAGGCTGGCTGATTGCTTCGTTAGCCGTAGCCCTTGCCTGACTGCGCGAGCAGGACAGGCAGGGCTACGGGTATAAAAAAGGGGTAAGCTACTTATATCGCACCGCTACAACCGCCTACCCTTGCTACCTTCCGGTTCTGGGGGAGTTCAGCAGGAGCTGGCCGTATAAGACTTACCCGTTGGTAAAAGTATAAACTTTTGTCTTTTCTGGCAAGAAAATACTACTAAACAGAGATTGGCAGAATTTTATTTATTTTTGACGAATGGTGTACTCATCATTTTAATTATGGAGATAAAAAATATTCAGCTTAAGCATACACTGATTTATGGTTCTATTATTGGTGTTACAATTGCCTTGTATCAGGTCCTGCTCTATGTTTTTGGTATGGCAAATAATAAAACCCTCGAAAACGTCACTCATTTTTTGTTTGTTTTAGGAATTTTTATTGCTGTCAAACGTTTTCGCGACCAGGAATCAGAAGGGATAATTAATTTTCAAAAAGCATTTACAACAGGTTTACTGACTTCTATGTTTGTTGCTATTATTGGAGCAATATACACCTTTTTTCAGCTTAAATATTTATCCCCAAACTTACTGCAGGTAGTTATTGATCTTTTTCAGGAGAGACTTTTTAGAAGTGATATTTCTGAGGATCAGCTGGAAATACAATTCGCATTAGTAGAAAAATTATTCACGCCTGCGTTAGTAGCTTGGTTTTCTGTTCTGAGCTATCTGTTTATTGGTGCAATAATATCTTTGATTGTTGCTGTTCTGTTGAAAAGAGATGAGAATCCACTACTAAAAAGTGACTAAATTCGATACAAAATAAATAAAATTTCATGGATGTATCTGTTGTAGTTCCATTGTTGAATGAAGCCGAATCTCTTCCCGAGTTGATCAGTTGGATAGACAAAGTATTGAGTCAAAATAAGTATACTTATGAAGTAATAATGATCGATGACGGAAGTACCGATAATTCCTGGAATGTTATCAACGAACTGAAAGAAAAATATCATTGCCTGAAGGGAATAAAATTCAGAAGAAATTTTGGTAAATCAGCTGCCTTACATACAGGGTTCCAGCATGCAAGAGGTGATGTGGTTATAACGATGGATGCTGATTTGCAGGACAGTCCGGAAGAGATCCCTGAATTTGTGAATATGATCAGGAACGGGGGATATGATCTGGTATCGGGATGGAAAAAGAAAAGGTTTGATCCGGTATTTGCAAAAAATTTGCCCAGCAAATTTTTTAACTGGACTGCCCGCAGGATGAGTGGTATTAAATTGCATGATTTTAATTGCGGATTAAAAGCTTACCGTAACAGAGTTGTGAAAGGTATTGAGATATACGGGGAAATGCATCGTTATATTCCGGTATTGGCTAAATGGGCAGGATTTAAAAAGATAGGTGAGAAGATTGTACGGCACCAGGAAAGAAAATATGGCACCACCAAATTTGGAGTCGGACGTTTCATGAAAGGTCCTTTGGATTTGTTATCGATAATGTTTATCTCGAAATATGGTAAGCGACCAATGCATTTGTTTGGCACACTGGGCACCCTGACCTTTGTTTTTGGCCTTGCTATGGCAGCAATTGTCGGGTCTAAAAAAATAATAGCCATAAAGCATCATGTTTTGGCACCACTTGTAACTTCGAGTCCGTATTTTTATATTGCCCTCACGTGTATGGTTATTGGCAGCCTGCTTTTTTTAACAGGTTTTTTAGGAGAATTAATATCAAGAAGTTCTTCTGAAAGAAATAATTATCATATTGAAGAGGAACTATAGAAAAATTCAAGGATTCTTATAATGTATTACTCTATAATTCTTCCCACTTTTGGACGGCCCGATGAAGTAGAAAACTTTCTGGAGAGCACGCAACTTCAGAATTTTAAGGAATTTGAAGTTATTATAGTTGATGGAAGCCACGATGATATTCTGCACCCGGTAATCGAAAAGTACAAATCACACAGCTATTTAAAATATTATCATAGGAAAGGTCTTGGCGCCAGCGAATCCAGGAATCTTGGTTGCGAAAAAGCCAAAGGAGATTTTCTTGTTTTTATTGATTCAGACTGTGTGATACCACCCGGTTATTTGAGCATAGTGGAAAATTACTTAAAGGCAAATCCGGATGTTGATGCTTATGGTGGACCCGATGCTGCAGATGAGTCATTTTCGCCTTTTCAGAAAGCAGTAAACTATGCTATGACTTCCACACTTACAACCGGCGGAATCAGAGGAAGAAGAAGGCATATCGGCAAATTCCAGTTACGTGGATTCAACATGGGTGTGAGACGTAATGCTTTTTTTAAGGTCGGAGGTTACAGTGGGATGCAGGTGGCCGAAGATATTGACCTGAGTATACGCCTGCAAATTTCTGGTTACAAAACAGCCCTCATTCCAGAGGCATTTGTTTATCACAGACGGAAAGCCAGTTTCTATAAATTTTACAGACAATTGTATCTTCATGGGAAAGGCAGAATAGATCTTCATATGAAACACGGCAATGCTTTAAAACCGGTACACATGCTTCCAAGTTTTTTTGTATTGTTTCTGATAGGAGGTTTTGCAGCAATGTTCGTATACAGGCCATTGTTTTTTTTATTTTTAACTCTATTTGCTTTATATATACTGTTCGTATTTATTGATGCAAGCCTTAAAAACCGTAATTTTTGGGTTAGTGTTCTCTGTATAATCACTTCACTGGAATTGCTTATTGCTTATGGTTTGGGCGTTTGGCGAAATATTTTTGTCCGTATTATTTTCGGAAGGGGAGGAGACAGCAGGAAGGAATTATTGCTAAAGGAGTAATCCTTCCGGAGATAACAAAAATAACATCCTGTTGACGTAATATAATTATTGGTTCTGCTATAATTACAACGTCTTACCCAATTCCTTCAGGTATTCTTTAAGCTCCCGTCCTATTTCTTTGTGTTTCAATCCAAACTCAATGTTCGTTTTCAGGAAATCAAATTTGTTTCCAATATCGTAACGTTTTCCTTCAAACCGCAGTCCGTACATTGCATGTTTTTTAACCATTGCACGCATAGCATCAGTAAGCTGTATTTCATTATTGATCCCGGGTTCTGTTTTTTCGAGGAAGTCAAATATTTCAGGAGTAAATATATACCGGCTTGCAATAGCCAGCGTAGAAGGAGTTTTGTCAGGCGAAGGTTTTTCTACGAAATCATTAGCAATCAGGATGTTCTTTTCAAGTATGCTTCCGTCAATTATTCCGTAGCGACTTACATTCGATCTTTCAACCTCCTCAAGGGCAACAACGGAGCTATTGTACCTGCCAAAAACGTCTATTAATTGTTTGGTGATTGGTTTCCCCTTGCTATCAATAACAGTATCGCCCAGCAACACAGCAAAGGGTTCATGGCCAACATGATATTTGGCATACCGGATAGCATCTCCCAGTCCTCTCATTTCTTTTTGCCAGACAAAGTGGATATTGGCTATCCTCGTAATATTCCTGATCTCTTCCAGATCCCTGGTTTTATTCTTCTCGATAAGCATGTTTTCCAACTCAAAGCTCCTGTCGAAATGTTCTTCGATAGCCCTCTTGCCTTTTCCGATTATCATAAGAATATCAGTAATTCCTGATTCCACGGCTTCCTCCACAACATACTGTATGGTTGGAGTATCAACGATGGGAATCATTTCTTTTGGCTGTGATTTGGTGATAGGTAAAAACCGGGTACCGAAACCTGCTGCCGGAATAACTGCTTTCTTAACCATTGATTATTGTTTTATTTATTTGTGATTGACTATTGCGGGCTTGATAACTTCAATGCTTTTTTTATTCATCTTTTCTTTCAGCGATCGGTATGTTTTTTCGTCATCATAAGTTCCGATAATGGCGCCTCCGGAACCGGTAAATTTTGCACTGGCACCTGTTGAACGTGCAGTCTCAATCATATCTATGTTCTCCTTACTGATCTTTATCAGAGATTTTCTAAGGTCAAAATTCCGATCGATAGATGCTGCGAGCTTACTTTTCTCACCTGATTCAAGACAATTCTTAACCTTTTCAGACAACTCGGCCCATTCAACCATTGCTTTCAGAACATCAGGTTCCTTATAATCATACCTTGCCCTGAGATCGTTGTGAACTACTTCTGAACCCGATGACTGATCGGTTCGAAAGGCAATATACACCGGAGGGAATAAATTTGCATCAATAGGCGTGTATTTACCAAACCCCTGCTTATCCATATATTTTCTATTGAAATCCATAAATACGGGAGTTTCATATGTTTGTGCAACCCGATCCTGAAGCCCGGCACTGATTTTCAATTCCTGAGTTTCTACTGTCAATACCTGATTAGCCAGTAAGGACTTTGGGATAGCAATGCCATAGAAAGACATCAGAGCCTTCATACCTGCTGTTATAATTGCACTTGATCCTGCCAATCCTAAACGATGCGGAATGGTTGATTTATAGCGAATAGTAAAATTTCGCTTATCCAATTTGATATTACATTCTTTGCAGTAGTCATAAAATACTTTTACGGTTGCCTTCAATAATCTCATACCACCATAATAACCATGAAGATTTACATCTTTCACAAGCTCTTCAATGCTGTTAAAGGAAGTAAGATCAAGTTGTTCAGGCTGTATTTCTAACTCGGGAGTTTGAAACAAAGTAATATCTGCTGAAAAATTACTGAAAACAAACGCTATTGTTTTGCCATAATAGCCATCAGAAGGATTTCCTATCAAAGCAGCTCTCGGATATGATTTGGTTTGAATTATCACTTCTTTATATTTTGAGATTAAACGACCACCAAGATACAAATTCTTTCTTTTTCACTTAAAAAGTAACTATTTTATCGACTCAATAATAATCTTATTGTGTGTTGACCAGAACTCCGGGTTATGACTTTTCAGAAGTTCCGAAAAAGATTTATGTACCAATTGCTCTTCTTTTGGGATTGGAGTCACGTTGTGAAATTTTGCTTCAGTAGATACATAAGCATGTTCAATTTTAAAATGTGCATATTCAGTTTCCTTACCTATTCTTTGTTTTGCAAAATAACCGTCGGCTTTAAGGATTGATTTATGCAGGTACCATTTATTATTTACCGAAGTATATTGGTGATCAATTTTCATATAGGGTATTTCAATTGAAAGGCCTGAGGCCTGTAGAAAAGGTTTTGCAACAGCGGGCATAATGAATTTTCCATTCATTGATAAACTAACAATAGCATAAGATTCTTTATCAATAAAAATTGTCCCGGAGAATTTCATATAATCGATTTTCCGCTTCGACCTGAACGCAATACTAAATAACTCATGCCCATCCCATATTTCATCTTTTTCGAATGAGTAACTGAATTTTTTCATCTTACTCGAATCAAGTGCCCAGAATTTATATCTGATAGGATCGGTACCAAGAATTCTGTGTGGTCCGCCAAAAAGTAATTGCAATGTTGCGACATCAAGTTCTTCTATTTCTTCTCCCTTCCTCTTAGCCCTGCGCTTTATTCTTCTATACCTGTTTTTCACTTCCTTTTGCATGAATTGTATCGATTGTAAATCATCTCTTCTATGAGCATGAATAACCTTAACCTGACTTTGGGTTGTGTCCAGATAAGAAAAATTGTATGTATTTAAATAAGCTTCAAGGTATTGAACATAATTATTATTTTCCTTCAGAACTTCACGATAGAATCCGTTTGAAATATACCCTTCAGTTGGATAGTTGTCTCTGATTTTTCGGACAGCCATTTTAATAATTTCCTGAGGGGTGTCAGGCCGGATAATAACTTCCTTTATTGCGTACCTGACCTGACCAAGTAATATAGTATTGTTTCTCTCTCTTAGAGAAGAGATACTTTCCTGATACGTGTTGTATCCCATATAACTGAAACATAAATTATGATTCTTCAGGCTATCTGGTACCATCAATTGAAAGTATCCTTGTTCGTTGGATATTATACCGTGGGTAGTCCCCTTAACTTTAACTGTACTATAAGGAAGAGGCTGATGAGAAGCAGAATCTGTAACTCTGCCATTAATCCGGATAAAATCCTGACCATACAGTATGTTTGTATTGATTAGAAGAATAAGTACTATTGCCCACCGAACAATTTTTTCCTGATGTGTATACATGCAAATTACATATTAGATATGTTGTGGCTGTTACGCAACTATAAATATACCACATTCCGGCCGTAATGAAATGAAGAGCCGGAATCTATTTGTTTAAAAATGAGATAATTATGGATTCCTGATCTTCACTACGCTTCATCAGGAATGTCAACAATGTAGTTGTGCAACAGCTACTATTGTT
>DAOUOU010000152.1 GCA_030626465.1 Bacteroidales bacterium | reverse complement strand
GAACCTTGCGATGAATACTGGAGGGGTATTGGAGTCATACCTGAGAGTGGTTTACGCCTCAAGGAAGAGTATAGCATATACGACGCAAAAAAGCAAATACATGTTGATCCGGAGACAGGACCGGAACCCAAAGGGTGTCTGTGCGGTCAAATTTTAAAAGGGTTGAAAAAGCCAACCGATTGCCCCAAGTTTGGGAATAAATGTACACCTTCTAATCCGGTTGGAGCTTGCATGGTATCATCAGAAGGCTCATGCCATGCATACTTTAATTACCAGGAAGCTGAATAGAATTATTATTTTCAGAGACTGATTAAAAAATGATATTACAAGCCATTAACAATGAGCAAAAAAATAATACGGATCGGTCATGGCAGCGGGGGACGTTTAAGTCGTGAGTTGATTGAGGAAATATTCCTGAAACATTTTCAAAATCCTATGCTCGAAGATTTAAGTGATTCTGCCCGAATACAATTAGGAGCAGAGCATATTTCTTTTACTACAGATTCGTATGTTATTGATCCGGTGTTTTTCCCGGGAGGAGATATTGGTCAGCTGGCTGTTAGCGGAACAGTCAATGATCTTTGTGTATCGGGAGCTATTCCAAAATATTTGAGTACAGGATTTATCATCGAAGAAGGATTCCCGGTTAACGATCTTATTCAAATTACTAAGTCGATGGCAAGAGAAGCTGATGAGGCAGGAATTAAAATTGTAGCGGGCGATACAAAAGTTGTAAGACGTGGTCAGTGCGACAAGATATTTATTAATACCAGTGGTGTTGGTATTGTTCCGGAAGGCAGAGAGCACCTGAAAAATCAGGACAGTATAAAAGTTGGTGATAAAATCATTATAACCGGAACCCTTGGTGATCATGCAATTGCGATTTTATCAGCTCGTGAAAATTTATTGCTTGATGAAGAGATCCTTTCTGATGCAACCCCATTGGTTTCAATGACAGAAAAAGTCTTGCACAATCCGGCAGATGTCCGGTTTATGCGCGATATTACACGTGGCGGACTGGCTACTGTGCTGGTAGAAACTTGTCATAAAAGATCCTACGGAATCAGGATCAGTGAAAAAGAAATACCAACAAAAAAAAGTGTAAGGGCTGTATGTGAGCTTTATGGTTTCGATCCTTTATACCTGGCAAATGAAGGAAAGATCATGATGGTTGTCAATCCGGATAAAGCAGAACTTATGATTAAAACACTAAAACAACATAGACTTGGTAAGCATGCCTCAATAGCAGGTGAAATTACTGATAAGCATCCCGGAAAAGTTGTCATGCGATCGATCGTTGGCGGACAAAGGATTGTTGAAATGCTGAGTGGAGAAATGCTTCCCAGAATTTGTTAATGAATATATCTTTATTCTCAAAAAGAGTAGTAGGTTATGCATGAGTTTTCTCTGGCACAAAATATTATTGAAATTGTTGACGATACTTTAAAGCAACATGGAGCTCATCAGGCAAAAGAGATAGAGCTGGAGATAGGCACATTGTCGGGTGTTGAAATATCTGCGCTCGAAATGGCTCTTGAAAGCTTAAAACCAGGTACGATAATAGAGAATACGAAAGTTAAACTGATCATTACCAAGGCCAAAGCTATTTGCCGGAATTGTAAGAACGAGTATTTTCCGGAAGATCTGTTTTCTCCATGCCCGAAATGTTCCGGTTACGGACCTGAAATAATCTCAGGCAAGGAACTTTTGGTAAAATCAATTGTTGCAGAATAATAGTTGCAGAATTTTATATTTTTGTTTTTAAATTAAATAGCTATGTGTGATACTTGTGGATGCGGCTCTGAACATGATAGTTTCACTCTTCATAAAGTAAATGAAACAACAGAACATGTCCATGAGCACCGGCACGATCATGAGAATCATCATCATTCTCATACTGATGTGGATAAAAAGGTGCTAAATGTTGAGACAGATATTTTATTCAAAAATAATCTGCTGGCCGAACGAAATCGCGGTTTCTTCGAAGCTAAAAACATCAGGGTTTTTAACCTGGTAAGCTCTCCAGGATCAGGAAAAACTACTCTGCTCGAAAAACTGATTGAACAATTAAAACCTTCAATGAAGGTATACGTTATCGAGGGTGATCAACAAACTTCCAACGATGCAAAACGAATCGAAACAGCAGGAGCAAATGCAATTCAGATCAATACCGGAAACGGTTGCCACCTGGATGCACACATGATCAATCACGCTGTTAAAGCCTTAGACCCGGAAGAAAATTCTCTTCTTTTTATCGAAAATGTGGGCAATCTTATTTGCCCTGCTCTATTTGATCTGGGCGAAAATACACGAGTTGTTATTGCAAGCACCACCGAAGGCGAGGATAAACCACTGAAGTATCCGGGCATGTTTCAAAGCTCCCAGATTTGTGTACTAAACAAGATTGATCTGTTGCCCTATCTGGATTTTAATCCTGAAAAATTTATTGCAAACCTCAAGAAAGTAGTCCCCGGACAACCATTGTTTCAATTATCGGCAAAAACAGGTAAAGACCTGGAAAAATTAACTGATAAATTGCTGAGTTAAATGAACTAACCTGCATTTGTCTGTGTGAAATGCGATCTGACAAAGCTTTTTATTATTTTTTTCATTCTGTTCCGGATATTCCTGTATACATCTTCCTTTTTCACATTAGAGAAATCTTCAGGAATTAACTTATCAAAATCATAATGATATTTTACTGGTTTAGAAGGCAGATGATGTGATTCTTTTTCAGATTCTGTATCAAAAGTCAATATATAATCAAAATCAATATCCCTGAAATCAGAAACCAGGTGCTGTTTGTATTCAGAAATATCTAAAGCGTCTTCCTTCATAAGGTCAACAACCAGAGGATTAACCTTTTTTTTCTCCAATCCGGCACTATATATTTCAACTATCTCTCCCCCATAAAGTCTAAAATACCCATCGGCTAACGGACTCAGTATTGAATTGTCCTTGCATAACAGTAAAACTCTGTACATAGCCTTTTTTTATAAAGAAAAACTGAAATACCACTATTAAAACTAATCAGAAGTCAATAGCTTGACTAATCTTTTCTTTATGAGTTGGCTGCATATGCCAAAATTACCAATTCACCTATATATTTTCTAATAAATCTTTAGAAAAACAATGAACATTATAAATAATTTCAACCTTATAAAAAAATGAAAGATATACTATAAAATTCAACATATATTCAATAATTGGTATATTACAAAAGAAAAAGCACAGTTTATCAAAAATGAAAATCAGCTGGAGATATAATTTATATTTTTGAAGAGCATTTCCTTTTTAATATTCAGATACAATGCGCGAGCTTATACAGAAGACAATAGATGTTCTTAAATTAAAAGTAAAGAAGAACCTTAAAGTAATTCATGAGAATCAAAAACAGATTAAGCAAATACTGGCTTCGCCAAACACAGGTGAGCGAGCTATTGAATACGAAAAATGTTATTCCGTAAATAAAAAATTACTGCAGGAAAATAATGATTACATTAATGTCCAGCTCACACTTATTAATTTCCTGGATAAATATAAAGACACTGCTGTTCTGGATGATTCCCTGCCCGTTGTTGATATTTATTCAATAACCGATGAAATTGAGGTACTCGATCTGACTATAAAAGGAATTATAGTATTTGACGAGAATCACCCAAAATACAATGATCCGGAATTCATCGATAAAATGATCTCACATTTTGAAACGACTGAAGAATACGAAAAATGTCAGAAGTTAATTAAGCTGAAAAGCAAGCTCGTATAGAAAAATAGGTTACCAATAAGGCCCGGCTAAACGCCGGGTTTTTTTATGTTGAGACCTACTATCAGTAATTGAATTTTCTCTATTTTAGCATATCTTTAACCTTATAGTATTCAATACACTTGTCGGCATTAAATCATAAAATATTCAATATTACCATTGCAGGATCAGGTAATGTGGCCTGGCATCTGTCACATGCATTTAAATCAAAAGGTCATACTATTGATAGGATAATTGCCAGAAACGAATCTACAGGAAAAAAATTAGCCGATGAAATTAATGCTCAGTTCATTTCTGATTTTGAAACTTCTAATGATAGTTCAGATGTGGTTGTACTGGCAATTAATGATTCCTCTTTGAATGAAGTGTTACACAAAATTAATACCGATAACACAATTATGTTGCATACTTCAGGTAGTGTCGGACTTGAATTTTTTAATGGCAAAGCCGGAAATTACGGTGTGTTCTATCCTTTCCAGACTCTCACCGCCGGTGTCGAAGTAGATTTTTCCAGCATCCCCATTTGTATTGAAGCTTCCGATGATAAAACCTTATCTGTAATTCGAGAATTAGCTGAAACCATTGCTTCACATATTCATATCCTTGACTCAGCTAAACGAAGAATATTGCACCTGGCAGGAATTATGACGAATAATTTTATCAATCATTTTATAGCCAGAAGCTTTGATTATCTCAAAAGGAACTCCATTGAAACTGACCTTCTGCTTCCCTTATTGAAGGAGACACTATTAAAACTGGAAAAAGTGTCAGCCAAAGAAGCACAAACCGGTCCTGCCCGGAGGAAAAATCCGGAAATTATTGAAGTGCACAAAAAAATGCTGGAAAGTGAACCTGAACTTAAAAAGTTGTATAGCTTGATTTCTGATAGTATTATTGCATATTATTCATAATTCCACCGCTATGTCTAATGTTAAACTTTTATTAAAACAGGTCAAAGCCTTTGCCTTTGATGTCGATGGCGTTTTTACTGACGGGCAGGTGTATTTGTTTCCGGGTGAAAATTTTGTCAGGGGAGTAAATATAAAGGACGGTTATGCTGTTCAGCATTGTATAAAGATGGGCTTTCAGGTTGCCATCATTTCAGGAGGAAATTCAAAAGAAGTGGTTAATAGATTTCAGAAACTTGGCGTTACAGATATTTATTTAGGAGCTTCAAACAAATGGGATATGTATGAAGATTTCCGAATAAAATATGGTTTCGAACATGAGAATATCCTGTTTATGGGCGATGACATACCTGATTATGAAATTATGCAGCAGGCAGGTATCCCTGCATGTCCTGCCGATGCGGCTCATGAGATAAAAGAAATAGCAAAATATGTTTCTGATAAAAAGGGAGGCAAAGGATGTGTGCGTGATGTAATTGAGCAGGTATTAAGATCACAGAATAAGTGGTTGATTAAAAATTCTTTCGAATGGTAAAACAAGTTAAGATAGCATTGGCTTTTATGCGGATGATCAGGTTTCCCAACCTTGTAATTATTGCAATTACACAATATTTTATTCGATGGTTCATTTTAAAACCTCTTTTGTCGGTATCAAATTTCAAGGTACAATTGAATACTCTGCAATTTGCTCTCCTTGTGCTTTCTACAACCTTAATTGCAGCAGCAGGATATATAATTAATGATTATTTCGATCGCAAAACAGATTTAATAAACAGACCAGGACGTGTTATCGTTGGTCGGATGATAAGCAGAAGATATGCAATGGCCTTTCATGTGGTATTTACACTATTAGGGATCTTAGCGGGAGCATATTTGGCATACAGTATTCACCGATTAAGTCTCACGATAGTTTTCATTTTCGTAAGCGGTGTGTTATGGTTTTATTCTACTACGTACAAGCGTCAATTGTTGGTGGGTAATATCATCATTTCGATTCTCGTAGGAATGGTTCCGCTATTGGTGCTACTGTTCGAATTTCCTCTGCTTGTAATAAGATATAAGCTATATATTCTGGCGAGCGGTGTTAACTTCGATTATCTGATCTTTTGGGTCGGAAGTTATGCCATATTTGCATTTATCGTCAATCTTATAAGAGAGATCATTAAAGATATGGAAGACTTTGAAGGAGATTATGTCTTTGGCCGGCAAACCATACCTATCACCTGGGGCATGAACACAGCCAGATGGATTGTTATTGCTCTTATCGGGATTATGATAGTGCCCATTGTCTATCTGTTGGTTAAGCATTTGTCTGATAAAATCAGTTTCGTCTACATTGTGTTTTTTATCATAGTACCTTTAATTATTCTCGCCTTTGGAGTTAACTGGGCTTCATCAAAGAAACAATACCATACCCTTAGTCAGATTTCTAAACTGATTATGCTATCCGGACTTGTATACTGCCCGGTAGTAAACTATATTGTAGCTGCCTATAAACAATAGCAGATGATTTTAAATGATCTGACCAAAGAAAACCGTATAATCCTGGCTTCACAGTCGCCGCGAAGAAAAAAATTGTTAGAAGGTCTTGATCTGAAATTCGAGGTAATTGTCCGCGATGGCATTGATGAAGATTTTCCTCCTGAACTGGGAATGATTGAAATACCTGAATTTTTAGCCAGGAACAAATCAGATCATTATACCGACCTGCTTGATGAGAAAACGATCTTAATTACAGCAGATACAATCGTATGGCACAAAAACGAAGTGCTTGGTAAACCCATGAATGTAAAGGAAGCTAATTATCTGATATCCAGGCTTTCTGATAGTATACATACTGTAATTACAGGCGTTTGTCTTCGTTCGTCAAAGAAATTGAGAATATTCCATAGCCTGTCAGAAGTTCTGTTTCGAAAGTTAACTCAAGAAGAAATAGAATATTATGTAACAAACTATCAACCCTTCGATAAAGCTGGTGCTTATGGAGTTCAGGAATGGATAGGGTACATCGGAATCGAAAAAATCGAAGGATCATTTTTCAATGTTATGGGTCTGCCTGTTCAGATACTCTACAATGAGTTGATTGAGTTTATTGAGGCTAAGTAGGGTTGTTGGGTTGTCGGTTGCTGGTTGCTGGTTGCTGGTTGCTGGTTGCTGGTTACTGGTTACTGGTTGCTGGTTGCTGGTTGCTGGTTACTGGTTGCTGGTTACTGGTT
>DAOUOU010000100.1 GCA_030626465.1 Bacteroidales bacterium | reverse complement strand
TTGGTAACACTGTTAATATACTTAATACTAGTATATTAATCTAATTATCATGCTGCTTTTTTTTACTCTATCTTATTATTTTTCAACATTTTAGTTAACTGCGAAACTTTAGTTAATAATTAATAATTAAAAATTAAGAATGAAGTGATTAACTGGTGAGCTGGTGAACTGAAGTTAATTGATGAACTGGTGAACTGGTGAATTGATGAACTGATGAATTGATGAACTGATGAACTGGTGAATTGATGAACTGATGAATTGATGAACTGGTGAATTGATGAACTGATGAATTGAAGTTAATTAATAAATAAGTTAGACTCACGATTCACGACTCACGATTCACGACTCACGACTCACGATTCACGACTCACGACTCACGACTCACGACTCCCGACTTCCGACTCCCTACTCCCGACTTCCGACTCCCTACTCCCGACTTCCGACTCACGATTCACGACTTCCGACTCCCTACTCCCGACTTCCGACTCACGATTCACGACTCACGACTCACTGAGATAACAGTTTGCATTTTAGAAGTTAATTTATTGCTGATATCCAGGAACAATAGTATACTTATACTACAACTTAAATGATTTTTTGTTTTTAATAGAACGAGATTATTTACATTTGACAGCTTAAAATATTTACCTGTTTAAATGGAGAATTATGCAGATATAATCAGTAGCCGAATACAACTTAAGACACAACATGTTGGCAATGTATTAAAGTTACTTGATGAGGGGGCCACCATCCCTTTTATAAGTCGTTATCGCAAAGAGATGACGGGAAGTATGAATGAGGTAATAATTGCAGAAGTCAGGGATTTGCATGAAAAATTTCTTGAACTGGATAAACGCAGGGCAACTATTCTTAAGACCATTGATGAACAGGGAAAGCTAACACCTGAGCTTACAGCCAAAATTGAAGAAGCAGAAACATTGACCGAACTTGAAGATCTCTATTTGCCTTATAAACCAAAAAAGAAAACCCGCGCCAGTGTTGCAAAAGAAAAAGGCCTTGAACCACTCGCATCAATTATCATGAAACAGAAGGAAGTGAATATAACAGGCCGAGCCGTAGAATTCATAAATGATAATGTCCCTGATGTTGAGTCTGCACTCCAGGGAGCGAGGGATATAATTGCCGAATGGATCAATGAGAATAAAAAAGCGCGTGATCTTGTACGTTGGCATTTCGAAGGAGGAGCCTTGTTTTCTTCGAAAGTGGTCAAAGGAAAAGAGGAAGAAGGGATAAAGTATAATGATTATTTTGAATTTTCAGAAAAGCTGTCACGATGTCCTTCGCACAGAGTGCTGGCAATGAGAAGGGGAGAAGAGGAAGGGTTTTTAAAGCTAAGCATTGCCTCCGAGGAAGGAAAGGTGCTGCATGCACTGGAAGAGTTTTTTGTCAAGGGGGTTTATGATGTTTCAGAACAAGTACGGTTAGCCTTACATGATTGCTACAAACGATTGTTACAACCTTCCATTGCAAATGAGTTTCGGGCCACATCAAAAGAAAAAGCCGATGAGGAAGCGATAAAGGTCTTTGCAACGAATTTAAGGCAATTATTAATGGCTTCACCACTGGGAGAGAAGAGGATATTGGCTATCGATCCGGGGTATCGCACAGGATGTAAAGTAGTATGTATGGATGCTCAGGGAAACCTGTTGCACAACGAGACTATTTATCCCCACCCCCCTCAAAGTGAAACGAAAAAGGCTGCTCATAAACTATCCTCTCTTGTTCAGATGTATAAGATTGAGACCATTGCTATTGGAAATGGTACTGCCAGCAGGGAATCTGAGCAATTTGTAAAGAAGATGCGCTTTGATCGCGATCTTCAGGTTTTTGTTGTGAATGAAGCAGGTGCTTCTGTTTATTCGGCTTCCAAAGTTGCTCGTGAGGAATTTCCTCAGTACGATGTAACGGTTAGAGGTGCAGTATCTATTGGTCGAAGGTTAATGGATCCTTTGGCGGAACTGGTGAAAATAGATCCAAAATCTATTGGAGTGGGACAATATCAGCATGATGTCGACCAGGGCAAACTTAAAAAATCACTTGATGAAGTGGTGGGAAGTTGTGTGAATGCTGTAGGTGTTGATCTGAATACCGCCAGTATGCATTTGCTGACTTATATCTCGGGCCTTGGACCCCAGATGGCAAAGAATATTGTGGACTACCGGGCTGAAAATGGTGCTTTCACATCACGCGAGGAGTTGAAAAAGATACCAAGGATGGGTCCGAAAGCTTTTGAACAGGCAGCAGGATTTCTTCGCATCCGGGATGCAATAAATCCCTTAGACAATAGTGCGGTTCATCCCGAGAGCTATACTATCGTTCAGAAGATAACAGAAGACCAGGGAGTTAATCTCGACACATTAATGGAAAACGAGAACATTCAGGAAAAGATTGATATAAATAAATATGTTGGGGGCAGTATCGGAATTCCTACCTTGAGGGATATTATGAATGAACTGGCAAAGCCCGGGCGCGATCCCCGGACAAAAGCCAAAGTATTTGAGTTTGCCGAAGGTATCTTTAAAATGGAGGATGTGAAAGAAGGTATGGTCTTACCCGGCATTGTTACCAATATCACTAATTTCGGGGCTTTCGTTGATATTGGGGTAAAACAGGACGGACTGGTGCATATCTCGCAGCTTGCAAACCGGTTTGTTTCCGATCCGAATGAAATTGTTCATCTGAATCAGCATGTAAAGGTAAAAGTCATGGAGGTGGATATTGCCAGAAAGCGAATTCAGTTGAGTATGAAGGAGGTGGGGGGGGAGAGTTCCTAGTTGCTGGTTACTGGTTACTGGTTACTGATTACTGATTACTGATTACTGGTTACTGGTTACTGATTACTGATTACTGGTTACTGATTACTGATTACTGATTACTGATTACTGATTACTGGTTACTGGTTACTGATTACTGATTACTGGTTACTGGTTACTGGTTTGGTTACTGGGTTATTGGGTAATATTGTTTGAAACCCGCACCCAAAACTCTGAACTTCACTTATCTTCCGACTCCGGTCTTCCGTCTTTCCATTTTTCCTACCGAACAAGTATCTTACCTGAAAATACCTCATTCTCTTTCTGCACTCTAATGATATAAATCCCCAACTCCAATTCATCAGTTTGAAAAACAGTCAGTCCATTCTCTGTTACTCCAGTCTTAACCAGCTTACCTAAACTGTTATATATAGACACTTTTGAGCCCTCTTCAGCATAAACCTTTAACTGATCGGCAGCAGGATTGGGTACTAATTTTATATCATTCTTATCTGACAATTCATACACTCCTGAAGTTGTTTTGTTCACAAGGCTTACATTATCAAATGCAGCCCAGGTGGTTTCAGTGCCCAACTCAAAGGTAAGTCTCATATTAGCATATATTTCTTCCAGGGTAAAATCGAAGGTATAGGTTTCAGTTTCCTTATTTATCCAAATCTCTTCGATCAGTTGTATCTGCCATGGATCTCCATCTTGTCCAAAATATACGATGGATGGTCTATTATCTACCTCTGCAAATGCATCGAATGATAGCTCATATGTTGCACCCACTTCTAACAAAGCCAGCTGATTAGCAGTTAACAATTGATTCATCTGAATATGCCATGATTGAGGTTCATCTGCAATGCTAAACGGCGTTAAAACACTTTTGCCGTTAACAATCACAGCATCTGCTGCTATCCCTAGCCAATCAGCGGTATACAGAGACCAGGGACTAAGTATACATGTCTCAAAGTCGCCATTTTCAATGATATTTTCAGGATCGTTAACAGGATTTTGCGAGCAGGATTCAAAAATGTATGCCGATCCGGCATTAGTTAGAGTATCTCCTCCTGTAGTAACTTCATCTTTATTTACTGCTCCGATGATAGTATAATTGCCTGATATGCTAACAGAAGTGCCAAAACGAACACCAGTTTCTCTGTCAGAGGCAACAATTTTCTGTACTTCATTCCAGATCCCACTTTCATCACGCTTAAAAATATAAGCCGAACCTGCATACTCCAGGGTATTTTCTCCAGATACATCTTGGTCTTCATTCCTAACACCAACAATGGTGTAATTACCGGAAATGCAAACCGTTGTACCAAAGCGGTCATCTGCAGCTCTGTCGGAGGCTACTAGTTTAGTCATTTCAATATAATCCTGGGAATAAACTATAGCATTAATCAGTATCATGACTGATACAATCAGAATATATTTTGTTTTCATTTTCAAAGGATTTTAATGAATATTTTCCTCCTCCCGATTTATCAATGTTAAACATTCCATATGGTAAATCAATACAATCCTTCAATTTTCAGCTAATTTATTGGGTATGAGAATAAAAGTCAAATAGAATATGAAGAATTATATTGATTATAAATAGATAAAAAGCGGAAAAGAACTTATTATATGCTACGGAAAAGTATACATTTGAGTAATACAAAAAAGGCAGAGTAAATAGTATCTTTAATAATCCTGGAAAAGCGAGTATTTGTTCGTATGAAAAGAGATTTACCTTTTAAAGTAATTTTTATAATAATTATCCTGATATCTTGTATTGCGCTTTCAATCTCATTACCTTTCCTAATAAAATTTTTAAATACAAACAGCCACCTGGGCTTTAATTCTTTGTTTAACCTGAAATCGGAAGTAGATAATATTTTTGTTGGAGGGATTCTGGGAATGGGTATTATTATCTTCTCACTTCTTCGACTGGATGGTGAAAAACAAATAAAACTAGCTCGTTTTCTGTTGATAATAAGTACATTGTTGACTGCAATGATTTATATTATTTTTAAGTCTGAATCTTAAATTCCTGAATATGGTTAATGTATTTCGCTATTCAGTTTATCTTTGCTCCCTGTTTTTTATTTTTCTGATGTCTTGTAATAAATTTAGTATGATAAAGCCTCCGGTTGCTCAAAAGAAACTTGTTGAATTAGTAAAGCATGATACCACACGCATCGATAACTATTTCTGGTTGAATCAACCTGATGATCAGGAGGTGATAGATTATCTGAATGCTGAAAATGAGTATACCTCTCACATGTTGAAGAAGACAGAATCCCTGCAGGAGGAATTATATAACGAAATTGTAGGTCGTATCAAACAAACCGACATTTCAGTTCCCTATTTTTCAAATGGCTATTATTATTATACCCGATACGAAGAGGGCAAGGAATATCCTGTTTATTGCCGAAAGAAAGAATCCCTGGAAGCCAAAGAAGAAATAATGCTTAATGTGAACGAAATGGCTGAAGGATATGAGTACTTTCATGTTTCATCCATTACTGTTAGTCCGGATAATAAGATGATTGCTTATGGAGTAGATACATTAAGCAGAAGAATATATACGGTCTATTTTAGAAATCTGGAGAGTGGGGAAATATTGGAAGAAACACTCTTGAGTACCTCTGGTGCAGCTTACTGGGCTAATGATAACCGAACAGTGTTTTATGCAGAAAAAGACGAAACAACACTTCGCCCTTATAAGGTTTTCAGGTATAAGATTGTTTCCGATAAAACTTCACGTCTGGTTTACGAAGAACAGGATGAAACATTTTACTCTTTTGTATACAAAAGCCGTTCGAAGAAATATTTAATAATCGGTTCAACGGCCAACATGTCGGATGAATATCGAATTCTTTCGGCCGACGATCCGGAAGGAGATTTTACCATTTTTCAGCCTCGCGAGCACGGATTGGAGTATTCTATTGGCCATTTTCAGGATAAATTTTATGTACGCACTAATCTCGATGCAAGAAACTTTAGGTTAATGGAAACATCGGTTGAACAAACAGGAAAGGAGAATTGGAAAGAGGTTATCCCACATCGCGAAGATATACTGCTTGAAGGATTTCTGAATTTTGATAAGTATATGGTAATTGATGAACGGAAGATGGGAAATGTAATACTTCGAATAATCAATATAGAAACAGGGCAGGAACATACTATTGATTTTGGAGAGGAGGTATATACAGCCTGGGTTTCGGTTAATCCTGAGTTTGCTACTGTACTGTTGCGAATAGGTTACTCTTCGCTAACAACACCTAACTCAACTTACGATTACAATATGCGAACAAAAGAATTAATCCTTCTCAAGCAACAGGAAGTAATTGGAGGGCATAATCCAGACAACTATAAAAGCGAACGATTATATGCTATCGCTAAAGATGGGAAGAAAGTACCTATCTCGCTAGTGTACAAAAAAGGAACTCCACTTGATGGAACAGCACCATTACTATTATATGGATATGGTTCTTACGGTCACACCATTGATCCAAATTTTGGGATAGCTCGTTTAAGTCTGCTCGACAGAGATTTTATTTACGCAATTGCTCATATTCGGGGTGGACAATTCCTGGGACGTGATTGGTATGAAGATGGAAAACTTCTGAACAAAAAGAATTCATATACAGATTTTATTGCTTGTGCCGAACATTTGATAAACATCAATTACACATCTTCTGATAAGTTAATGGCCTTGGGAGGCAGCGCAGGAGGATTGTTAATGGGAGTCATCGTAAATATGCGTCCCGATTTGTTTAAAGGAATAATTGCTGCTGTACCCTTTGCAGATGTTGTTACAACAATGCTCGATGAAAGTATACCACTCACTACCGGTGAATATGATGAATGGGGCAACCCAAATGAAAAGGAATATTTTGATTATATGCTATCCTATTCTCCTTATGATAATGTTGAAGCAAAAGAATATCCTAATATGCTTGTGACAACAGGACTACATGATTCTCAGGTTCAATATTGGGAACCGGCAAAATGGGTAGCAAAAATAAGGGAATTAAAGACAGATGATAACCTGCTTTTATTACATACGAATATGGATGCCGGTCATGGAGGAGCGTCCGGAAGATTCAAACAACATAAAGAAACAGCACTGGAATATGCGTTTCTTTTAAAGCTCTTAAACATCTATAAGTGATTCCAGTGCTGTTTCCAGTTTCTGAGCCTGTCAACCATAATACATCAATCTTAAATTACGCGCTATTCAATCTTTGGCTCAGCAACTTTGCCTATGAAAACAATTGCGTTTGTTGTTTTTTCCCTTATGGCAAATAGAAATGGATGATTTACCACCATTACGGGATTTTGATTCGGATCAACAGATGTACCCACAATTCCGACGATAGTTACTGCGGCTGCCTCTGTACCTTCCTCGTTCACTTCAACAAATGTTTTGTGCTTTACAAAACTGATATAGAGTCCGCCGGCACTGTTTATACCGGTAAAATCTGCTAACATTGGATCAAATGCAATGCCCATACCCATAAGAGACAAGATATCGTTTAAATTTTTCTCGTATTCGAAAGTAAATTTTGGTAGTGAGAGCTGCACTTCCTGTGTGCCAATTGATGAAAGCCAGCTTTGCCAGTTATCAGGATTTAAATGGATTGCCAGTTCTTCTGCGGACAGATCTCCTTTCGGCAATAATACGATCATGCTGTAATTACCTCTTCCATAATCCAGCTCCGCTGCCTGAAACAAATCATTTTCCACATATCCTATTTCTTCTTGGAATGCCATCATATCAACTGTTTTATACGTTCCGTCCGTCAGGTAAAAACTTCCATCGTAAGTGCTTTCCGGATTGAATTCTTTGGTCCATGTTCCTTTAAAATAGATAGCATTGATTAAAAACATAACTGCCATGGGATCGATTTGATTGATAATGGTTTCGATCTTCTCATTGGTATTGTCCGACACCCAGCCGTTGATAATACTTACTGCATCGGGTGAATTGAAGTCCAGTTCACTTACATCGGCGTTGTAATAAGCTGTATTCATCTCCAGGAAGGCCGGTTCAACATAAAATCCCTGGCGGTACCAGATAGAATTGGCAATATCCATGATCACCTTTTCATCTACACTGGTCAATCCGCCTATCAGCTCCTTATAGCTTGTATTGATCTGACCGGAAGTCAGGTGATCCATTCTTAATGCATAAGCCATCGAGTCTTCCGTATAACCATTTGCCCCATTATATGTCATGGCAAGAGCAAGGGAAATGCTTGTCGGGGAGATAAAAATATTTTTACCAGGAGATTCGTCTGCAATTATGGCTTTGAAGATATCCAGGCCAAATTCGTTTGATGCCTCAACCACCTGTTCTCCACCTGAAGAAAGTTGAATAATCACAGGTTCGTCAGGCAAAGGTTCGCTTGTTGTCGGGCTTTTCTCGCATGCCAGCAGGAGCAGGGTAGATAAAAGAAAAGATATAATTATTTTTTTCATCTGTTTGAATTTTTTTGTATTTGAAAAAAACAAAAAATTTCCGCACATTCAGGAGCCGGGCTCCGCCCTCTCACATTAAATTTTTACTCCTGATTGTTTGTACTAATTTTTTGCTTACTATATCATTGATTAAGTTCATGAGATCATTTCACTAATTTCATGTTCGGTTCATCTAAGTTACTTTTTACAGTCGTTTCATAACTCATAAAACAGATGTTTAAATACGCGAAATGGTTGCGTTTAAAATAAGAACAGGAAAAAAGTAATCATACAATTATTTGCCTTTCTTACCCAGGCCTGAATAGAAAGGATTTATTCTGAGGGTAAGAATAAAATATATTATCGCAAGGAATATGGCAAACAGGATGGATGAAATGATAGCAGACTTGTCAAAATGCAAAAAATAACCAACAATTAAATAAATACCGATGAGTAGAAATGAAACAATTATTAACAGCAAATAATTTCTACTATAGCTTTTATCATGGAGGTATTTTATATCGCTTTTCAGATAGTAATAGATCCAAAGAATAAAATAAGAAATAGTTGTTGTAACAGCTGCTGCGACCATCCCATATCTGGGTATGAATATAAAATTGAGTCCAATATTCAATATTGTTGCTATCGAGGCTCCTAGTAAGAGAATGGACAGTTTGTTCTTAAATTTAAACTTAAGAGTAAGGTAATGATTCATCCCGTACAAAAAAGCCCCGCTAATAATGTAGGGAAGAAGATAATATGCATCACGGAATTCTTTTCCCAGTAGGAGATATGATATTGTTTTGGCAAATAGAGCCATCAGCAATGCGACAGGCAAAAGGAGGAAAACGGTCTTGTATGCAAACTCACTTAATGTTTTATTGTTGTTCGTACTATCCGACTCCATTTTTTCCAGCAAAACAGGATTCACAGAAGCCTGGTAAATACTAAAAAGAGCGACAATACTTATCTGTGCAATATTGTAGATTTGATTATAAATTCCAACCATATCAATGTTTCTGAAAATTGCCAGAATAAACCTGTCGGATGATATTAGTATAAAAAGGCATATATTGATACCCATGCTGGTAAATCCATAAGAAAGGAACTGTCTAATTTCTTTCTTGTTAATGTAAGATATATTGAGATTGAATTGAAAAATTTTGACATAGAATATATAAATCAGGTAAAGGATATTAATGCAAGCACCTGCAAGAAAGAATGCTTCTATTCTCAGATTTCCGAGA
>DAOUOU010000213.1 GCA_030626465.1 Bacteroidales bacterium | reverse complement strand
TCAATCCACCTTCTGGCATTAACAAAGGCTTCTATCCATGGTGAGACCACATCATCTTTTCTTTCCTCCGGATAATAAGCCCAGTTCCATGGATAGATTGCTCTTTCGATATGAGGCATCATTGCCAGATGCCTGCCATCTTCCGAACACAAGCCGGCAACGTTGTAATCAGATCCGTTCGGATTCCCCGGGTACTCCTCATAACTGTATTTCAATGCAATATTATAACTGTTTTCGGCAAGGGGCAGGTTGAACTTACCTTCGCCATGAGCCACCCATATTCCTAACCGCGAACCTGCCAGTGAGTTTAACATAACAGAATTATTCTTAGGTATGCCTACATTCAGAAAGGCTGATTCAAATTTATGAGAATCGTTGAAAGACATGAATGGTTTTTTCTTATGATCCTGTACAACCAGATCAAGTTCCATCATCAACTGACATCCATTGCAGACTCCCAGACTAAGGATATCCTTTCGTGCATAAAAATTATCAAGCGCCTCCTTTGCTTTCTGATTATAAAGAAAAGCTCCTGCCCAGCCTTTGGCACTACCCAGGACATCGCTATTGGAAAAACCACCCACAAAAACAATCATGTTCACATCCTTGAGTGTTTCTCTTCCGGCAATGAGATCGGTCATGTGTACATCCTTTACATCCAGTCCTGCCTGGTACATGCTGTATGCCATCTCGCGATCGCCGTTAACACCCTTCTCACGAATAATGGCTGTTTTAATATAACTATGCCCTCTTCGCTTCAGGCTTAAACCATATTTATCAAGCCTTCCGGTAAAGTTGGCAGGGAAGGAAAATTGAAGAGTTTGTTTCTTATAATTGTTGTATCTGACTTTGGCAAACTCTTTAGATGTTTGAATATTATCAAGGAGATAAGAAGTTTTGTACCAGGTATCCCTAAGCGAATTAATATTGAAATTATAAATATTATCACTATTCGCAATAGTAAAACTTCTCTTGATATTCACCTTTCCTATCCTATAACTAATAATTTCTTTTGATTTCAAATGAGCAAATACTTCTTCACTTTTATTCGTTTGAATAACCAGAGCCGGGTGTTCGCTAAACAGCTTCCGGATACTATCTTCTTCTCCTAAAAGGCTTATATCTGCTTCAATGCCAGTGATAGTCTCAGCAAAACACATTTCAAGAAGAGTTGTAAGGAGCCCTCCTGCCGATACATCATGACCAGCCAGCAGAGCACCCTGCTTTATCAAATCCTGCACAGCATCAAAGACAAGGGCAAATTGTTCACCCTCTAAAACTACAGGTGTATGTTGACCTAAACGGTTTACAACACTGGCAAAGCTGCTTCCTCCCAGACAGAAGTTATCTTTCGACAGAGGGATATAGATCAATTCGGAATCATCAACCGGTTGAATAACCGGTTCAACTGTTTTCCTGAAATCGGTTACTTCAGCAGCTGCAGAAATAATAACTGTGCCCGGTGACAGTACACTATCACCCTCGGGATATTTTTGTGTCATGGAAAGTGAGTCTTTACCTGTGGGTATATTGATGCCAAGGGCAATAGCAAAATCACTTGCAGCTTGAACAGCATCGTAAAGTCTGGCATCTTCTCCCTCATTATTACAGGGCCACATCCAGTTTGCACTCAGGGAAACAGACTTAATTCCCTTTGCCAGAGGTGCCCAGACAATGTTGGTCAATGCTTCGGCTATTGCAAGAGCCGATCCTGCTTCCGGATCGATCAGAGCACTTGCCGGGGCATGTCCTATTGAAGTGGCAACACCATGGTATCCGGTAAAATCAAGTGCCGAGACAGCCAGATTATTCAAGGGTAATTGAATGGTTCCGGCAGTTTGTTGCTTGGCTACCTTACCGGTAACCGAACGGTCTACCTTGTTGGTCAGCCAGTCTTTACATGCAACGGCTTCCAGTTGAAGAACCTGCTCAAGGTAATGATGAAGTTTGCTGATATCGTATTCAACCTCCTGGTAATTTTGAGACGGATGAGTATCTCGCATAATCGTTTTTGGAGGATTTCCAAACATATCTTCCAGTTTCAGATCAATAGGCTTATCCATATTCTTGTTCTGAAATACAAACTGATGATCACCCGTTGTCTCACCAATTATGTACATTGGTGCTCTTTCACGTTCAGAAACTTGTTGCAGATGTTCAAGATCCTTTTCTTCCAGGATCAACCCCATTCTTTCCTGCGATTCATTTCCTGCTATCTCTTTGTCCGAAAGAGTTGGGTCTCCAATAGGAAGCTTGCTCATATCTATCTTGCCCCCGGTTTCTTCTACCAGCTCGGAAAGACAGTTCAAATGGCCTCCTGCGCCATGATCGTGAATAGAAACAATAGGATTTTTGTCTGACTCGGCCATAGCCCTGATCGCATTACAGACACGCTTTTGCATCTCCGGATTGGAACGTTGTACCGCATTCAATTCAATTGCATTTTTATACTCTCCGGTTGCTACTGATGATACAGCACCTCCGCCCATACCAATCCGGTAATTATCACCACCCAGCAGTACTATCATTTCACCTTTTTTCGGATGTCCTTTTTCGCTGTCTTCTGCCTTTCCGAAACCTACTCCACCAGCGAGCATAACTACTTTATCATACCCGTATTGTTTTTTACTCCCGGCATATTCGAAGGTAAAAAGACTACCACAAATCAGTGGCTGTCCAAATTTATTGCCAAAATCGCTGGCACCATTTGAAGCCTTGATGAGTATCTGCTGTGGTGTTTGATAAAGCCAATTTCTTGGTGGTATATTTTTTTCCCAGTCCCTTCCTTTTTCAAGTCGCGAATAAGAAGTCATGTACACTGCTGTACCTGCAAGCGGAAGAGCGGCTTTTCCTCCTCCAATACGATCGCGTATTTCTCCCCCTGTGCCGGTAGCAGCACCATTAAAGGGTTCAACTGTTGTAGGAAAATTATGCGTTTCAGCTTTTAGCGAGAGCACCGAATTGATTTTCTTAATCTCAAAAAAATCAGGTTTATTCTGGGTCAGGGGTGCAAATTGCTCTATGGAAGGCCCCTTAAAGAAGGCGCAATTATCCTTATAGGCCGAAACAATAGCATTGGGATGAGTTTTTGTAGTAAGTTTAATCAATTGAAAAAGTGATGCTTCTTTTTCTTCTCCATCGATAATAAAGGTCCCATTAAAAATTTTATGCCGGCAGTGCTCAGAGTTTACCTGCGAAAAGCCAAAGATTTCACTATCTGTTAATCTTCGTCCTATCCTGCGGCTAAGATGTTCCAGGTATCTGATCTCTTCATTATTAAGCGCAAGACCTTCCTGTTGGTTGTATTCGGATATATTATCAATGAACTCTATAGGTTCAGGTTGAATATGTATTGTAAAAATATCCTGATCAATTCCATTGTAAATACGATTTAGCATAGGATCGTAATCCGGATCCCTATCCCGGACAAAGGTGAATTCTTCGATCCTTGAAATCCCTTGTATGCCCATATTTTGCGTTATTTCCACGGCATTGGTACTCCAGGGTGTTATCATCTCACGTCTCGGACCAATGAATGTGCCATCCACATACAATTCGTCGACATACTCTGCATTTGAAAACAGCCAGGTAAGTTTATCAAGTGTGCTGTTATCCGGCGAATTCTTAACTTCAACAGCAATAATATTAGCATTCAGGTCTCTAAAAAAAAGAATCATACAACTGAAATTTGGAGGGTTAGAATGTTCGCTGCAAAAGTACGAATGAATAGACTATATTATATCTTTTTTCAATCGATTTATGAACGGAAAGTTGTGAATAACCTATATCAGGAATTGCAGCCAAAGGGAAGAACTTCAAAACCGTTTTTATTTTTCAAATAATGTCTGAGAATCTGCTGTATATCTCTGTTATCGCTGTAAGGTCTGATACAGTCATCCAACATCTCCACATTGCCGTTATTACAATCAATATCAATATACCCGTAACCGATGTATTTTCCGCAGTCAACTTTTACAACAGCATGTTCATTTGCGTTTCTGCCTGCATCGATAATAAAAAAGCTTTGGTGATTGCAGCGATGTTCATCCAAAAGTTTATTGGCTTTTTCGTTGTAGCTTTGGGGCGATTCTTTCCCAATGCATGCACCATC
>DAOUOU010000095.1 GCA_030626465.1 Bacteroidales bacterium | reverse complement strand
GCAGTATATTCACCTGCTATTACTGATTTTGTTTTCATGACAAATAATACAAGCTATATGTTTGTTACAGGACCTAATGTTGTTAAAGAAGTGCTAAATGAAGATGTAAGTTCTGAAGAATTAGGAGGTGCTGCTGTTCACATGAAAAAAAGCGGGGTAGCTCAGTTTGTTTATGAAGATGAAGAAAACACTTTGTTGGGGGTAAAAAAATTATTATCGTATATACCGGCTAATAACCTGGAAAATCCTCCCAAAGTTGAAATGTGCGACCGAAATATCGAACTTGATCCGAAATTGCGTGAAATTGTTCCTGATGATACAAATAAACCTTATGACGTTAAGGATATTATCAAGTTGATCATGGATAAGGATAGCTTTTTTGAGATTGCAGAAAATTTTGCCCAGAGTGTTATAGTTGGTTTTGGAAGACTGTTCGGACAGACAATAGGAATACTTGCTAATCAACCCAAAGTTATGGCAGGAGTGCTTGATATTGATTCTTCTGTTAAAGGCGCTCGCTTCATTCGATTTTGCGATTGTTTTAACATCCCTATTTTAACTTTAGAAGATGTTCCGGGTTTTCTGCCGGGAATCGATCAGGAACACAGCGGGATTATCAAGCATGGAGCAAAATTATTATATGCCTATGCCGATGCAACTGTACCAAAAATCACTATGATTTTGCGTAAATCGTATGGTGGAGCTTATTGTGTTATGAATAGCAAGAACCTGGGGGGCGATTTTAATTTTGCGTGGCCAACAGCTGAAATTGCTGTAATGGGACCCGAAGGTGCGGTATCCATATTATATCGTAAAGAATTGCTTGAATCAGAAGATCAAATTAAACTTAAAAAAGAGCTGGCAATTAAATACAGGGATGAGATTGCTAATCCTTATGTAGCAGATGAAAAGGGATATATCGATGAAGTTATTGATCCGGCAGAAACAAGGAAAAAGCTAATATTTGCTTTTGAAGCCCTCGAAAACAAACATATTAGCAGTCCTTCGAGAAAACATGGGAATATACCGCTTTAGAATAATAATGTTAATAGTTAACATTTTTCTAAAAGTATGGTGAGAATATTTTTGTGTTCAATAAAAAATGTCATATTTGTGGTTGTAGCTGCAACTTGATTAAAAATCTGCACTATGAAAATAAAGAGTCTCTTAATTGCAAATAGAGGAGAGATAACCATCCGAATTACCCGTACGGCTGGAAAACTTGGAATTAAGACTTACGGAATTAAGACTTCAAAAGAACCCAACGCCCATTATCTTACTTTTGTCGATGAGATTATTGATTTTAGCGACTCTACTAATGATATTCCTGAGTTTTTGGATGTCGAACGTATTGTTAATAGTGCCAAGAAAAACAAGATAGATGCGATACACCCCGGATATGGTTTTTTAGCTGAAAGTCCATTTTTTGCTCAGAGATGTGAAGAAGAGGGAATACTTTTAATAGGACCTTCTCCTCAGGTAATTTATAAAATGGGGAATAAAACCATTGCAAAACAAATAGCAAGCAGATACCATATTCCATTATTGAAAGGAAGTCAGGGAAACCTTAGCAATCCTAAAGAAGCGCGTGTAATAGCAGATAAGATTGGATATCCTGTTATTTTTAAGGCTGCTGCCGGGGGTGGTGGTCGCGGTATGCGCATTGTAGAAAAATCCTCCCAGATTGAAAAGATGTATCGGCTCGCAACTTCTGAGGCTGAAAAGGCTTTCAATGATCCATCTGTTTTTATCGAAAAATATGTTCGGAATCCACGACACATTGAATTTCAGATTGTTGGCGATAAACATGGTAATTATATTCATCTGGGAGAAAGAGAATGTTCGGTACAAAGGAAACATCAAAAACTCATTGAAGAATCACCATCACCAGCATTGAATGAAACGTTGAGAAAGAAAATGGGGGATGCTGCTATAAATATTGCCAAAGCAACCAATTATTTCAGTGCCGGAACAGTTGAATTCCTCCTGGATGATGATAAGAACTATTACTTTATGGAGATGAACACACGCATTCAGGTTGAGCATCCGGTTACAGAAATGGTTACGGGAGTTGATCTTATCGAACTGCAAATAAAAGTGGCCCAGGGGGAAAGGTTAAATCTTGAACAAAAAGATATTATATTGAAAGGGTGGGCTATTGAGTGCAGAATAAATGCTGAAGATGTTCAGGGAGGCTTTTCTCCTTATCTCGGATTGATTGATAAAGTACAATACCCGAGAAGTAAAAATATACGAATTGACTCTGGAATTGCAGATTCATCGGTTGTTACTCCTTATTATGATTCAATGATTGCAAAATTGATTGTTCATGGAGAAAACAGGGAAAAAGCCATCAGTAATTCAATAAACGCTCTTAATAAATTCTGGATACGTGGCATTAAGACAACAATCCCATTCTGCAAAGCTGTCCTGATGAACAAGAAATTTAAAAATGGAGATTTTAATACCTCATTCATTGAAAAGGAAATGGATCAACTTTATCATCAGGATAAAGATGATGAAATGCTTGCTGCATATTTGGCAACATTCGATTTTGCTGCTGCACTTGAAACAGATCGCACCACACATATAGATTTTGAACAGGGAAAGAATATTAGTCCGTGGGTTTTAAATAAGAGATTACGGTCGCTTTAATACTGAGAAATATGAAACTTTCCAGGAGCAAAGAATCAGATACTGAATACATAGCAGTCTCAGCACGGGATAAAAAATATAAGGTAGTAAATCCATTTAGTGAGGATCTTAAAATCAATAGTAAAAAAATTGACATTAAAATTTTTGATGACGAGAATGGTTTTACTTATATTTTATACAAGAGAAAAAAATATCTCGTTGAGATTGTAGAAAAATCTCAAAACAAGTATACAGTGCTAATAAACGGAGTAAGTTATAATTTCACTATTGAAACCCCTATTTCATATAAGAGAAAAAAATATCTTGAAAAAAACAAATCAAAAAGTAAGGTGGAATTGGTTGGGGCTCCCATGCCGGGTAAAATAGTTGAAATATTAGTGGATCCGGGGACTAAGGTAAAAGAAGGAGAAGCCTTACTGATACTTGAAGCAATGAAAATGCAAAATGAAATAACCGCCCCGGCTGCCGGTAATATTAAAAAAATATTTGTGCGTCAGAACGATATTGTTAACAAAGAGGATGTACTGGTTGAAATAGTAAAATAGGACAGGTTAAATTTTTACCAGGTTGTTTTTTATTGCAAATATTACCAGACTGATCGAATTTTTAGAATCTGTTTTAAACAGCAAGCTGGATCGATGCCTTTCAACTGTCCTTTGACTTATAAACAGTTCTTCTGAAATCTGTTGATTTGAATAACCTTTGCAAATTAACTCCAAAACCTCTTTCTCTCTTCTGGTTAGATCAATGCCTCCTTCTTCGGGCTTGTTTTTTATTAATTTAAGTAATAATTCCTGGGAAAAATAATTACCTCCGCTATGCACCTTTCGAATAGCATCTGCCAGTTCGTTGTTATCAATATCTTTTAAGATAAAACCTTTCACTCCAATATCGATCATAGTGTTGTAATATTCTATTTCACCGTACATCGACAAAACCAGAACATATAGATCTGGAAATACTTCCAAAGCCTTTCTCGTGGTTTCAACTCCATCCATTTCAGGCATATTAATATCCATCAGTACGACTTCCGGCTTCAGGTTCTTTAAAAAATCAAGGAATTGTCTGCCATTAGATGCTTCGATCACTACTTCCATATCATCTTCGTTTTCGATGATAAATTTTAATCCATTGCGAAAGAGTTGGTGATCATCGACAATAGCAACTTGGATTTTAGCTACTTTACTCATAATTGGTTCAGGTGGATTTTAAGTAAATGCTAAGTTATAAATATACTACAAATTTAATCCAATAATTGATCAATCGGTATACTGATCTTGAATTCAAAACCTTTATCTGGTTCTGTCTGAAATTCGTATCTACCATTAAGTGATCTTGCGCGGCTTATAATATTTGACAAACCCATACCACGGAGTTGCGTCAAATGAATATTACTGATATCAAAACCTTTACCATTATCTGAATAAGTGAATTTTAATCGCTTGTTATTCTCAGTAAGCTTTAATTTTATCTTGTCGGCTTGAGCATGTTTTATTGTATTATTGATCAGTTCTTTTAATATCCTGTAGAATGAATTTTCAATAGTATTAGAATATCGTTCGGTTATAAGGTCACTTTCGAATTTTACCTTAATGAAGTCGGGAACTTTTTTAATAAATGATTCAGTAGCTGAAACAAGGCCGTAATTATTGAGAATATGAGGGCTAAGATCATTCGACACTTCTTTTGTGGTCGTAATAGCTTCTTTCACCACTTCATTCAACTGCTCTATGATATACTTTTGTTTTGCTTTGTCGTTTGTATTTTCAAAGGAATTAACATACATTTTGATACTTGATAACAATGGTCCCAGATCATCATGCAAATTTTTAGCGAAACGATCCCGTTCCTGTTCTTCTGTTTTAATAACAGCATCAAGAATTCGTTTTTCCATATGTTTTCTCTCTGAAATATCCCGAAGAGTAATTATCATACCGTTAATAGAAGGATGCTTTAACATATTGATACCTATTGCCTCTAACGGGATCCATCTGCCCTCAGCATGTTTCATTCTTAACTCCATTGTAGTTACCGGGCTTTGATCTGACAGGAGGGAGGCCAGCTTTTCACGGGCAGATTTAAAATCATCCGGGTGAACAAGGTCTAATCCTTTTTTACCGATCAGATAGCCTTCTTTGTACCCTAATATATTCTTAGCAGAAGGAGTATCATAAAGAATTGTAGTGTCAGGATCAATTATAAGAATTACATCAGAAAGTTGCTGAACTATTGATCTGAACCGATCTTCACTTCTTCGTAGTGCATCTTCAACTCCTTTCTGGTACGTAATATCGCGTCCAACACCAATTATTTCAATAACCCTGTTCTTCTCATTTAGAACTGCTTTATCACTCCAGGCAATCCATCTCCAGCCATGTTTTGTATATACCCGATGTTCAACATAGCAAGTATAAGGTGGTTTATACAGATTTTCCATTGCCTTAATCGTGGCATCCTGGTCATCCTTATGAACTAAAGGCATAAATCTTTTACCAATCAATTCTTTTTCTGTCTTCCCAAAAAGATCGCAATACGAAGGACTTACAAAAAGAAACTCACCTTTTATGTCGATTTTTACTACCAAATCAGTTTGTCCTTCCACCAGCAATCGATATTTTTCCTCACTTTCTTTTAATGCTTTTTCGGCCTTTTTACCTTCAGTTATATCTTCACCTGAACTTAAAGTACCGGTAATATTCCCTTCATTATCTTTGATGATTGTATTATGCCATGCAATTATGCGTATTTCTCCTTTTTTAGTAATTATGGGATTTTCGAAATATTCGACGAGCTTTATTTTGCCTGTAATTAGTTTGTTAAATACTTTTTTTACCTCCTCTGATAAACTTTTTGGTAAAAAATTATTAAACCAGTTTTTCCCTATTATTTCTTTTTGTGTGTAGCCTAATATATCACAACCTTTCTGATTTACCATTGTAATATTACCTTGGGCGTTAATGGAAATAAACATTACACCTGCTATTGATAAATATTGCTGTGCTTTACTTCTTTCTTTAAAAATTTTTTCTTCTGCCTTTTTACGTTCATCAATATCTCTGACAACAGCAAGAATTTTTTCTTCACCATTCAAAACAATAGGTTTAAGAATAATATCAGACCAGAAGGTAGTATTATCCATTCTGCGTGATATCCATTCGAAATGATGTTCCCCATTATTAATAGCTTTTTCTAAATGATCATAAAAATCTTCAGCAGTATAAGGAGGTTCACCTAATGAATATTTAATAAGATCAGCTGTTATAGCTTCTTCAAATTGAGCACGATACATTTTCAACATAGTATCGTTTACATCATCAATCTTCTTGCTATTACTGTCATAAATAAAAATAGAATCACTTGTAGAGTTAAAAATTTCTCTGTAATTGCGTTCGCTTTCTATAATTGCTTTTTCTGCTTCTTTTCTTTCACTTATATCCATAAAACAACCAATAATCTGTCCTGATTTTCCGTCGTCTTCCTCAATAAGAATTGCCTGATCATAAATCCAGATATCATGCTCCTTTGCATCTTTCCATCTGTATTCACATGAGATAGGGACATTTGGTTTCATAGAGTTGAAAGTGCCTCCAACCATGCTATAGTCATCTCTATTTATTCTCGATACCCATAAATCAGGATTGTCTTGAAAGTCTTGTGGCTTAAATCCTGTAAGAGCTTCTATTTGATGGCTGTGCCATAAATTATTTTTCCGGTTTTTTTTATCATAAGAATAGTACGCCATGGGTATCGATTGAAACAGCAATCGCATACGCGCCTCACTATGTTGCAATTCGGAGGTTCTTTCGTTTACTAGCAACTCAAGATGTTCTTTGTAATCTTCTAACTCAAATTCCGCGGCTTTTCGTTCAGATACGTCAATATTAATTCTTCCAAATATCTTTCCGCTTTCAACCTTGATAGGAAATATACGGTATTGAATATATTTTGTGTTGTTATTTACTTCTTTTTCAAATTCGTCAATGAAAATCTCATTCGCGGGGTTGTTAATATAATCGTAAACCGCTTTCTTAATTCTGTTTTTTTCACTTTCTGTTTGCTGTTTTTTTGGTAAATAATCATAATCAAAAAGCCAGACAGGTTTGTTCAGGTATTTCTCCCGGGCGACTTCAAAAATTTCCGACATTGCCTTATTCCATTCGATAATAATCCCTTCACTGTCAATAAGGCAGATTCCCTCTGATGATTGCTCGATGAATTTTCTGAATATACTCTCACCGAGTTTAAGTTTAGGATTACTTTTTTTACGCCAGAATCCCTTATCTTTTTCGTCAACAATCTGCATATTAAGAAATGAATTCAGCAACAGAAGAGTTTTCATGCACAAATTCTTATTGTATATCTATTAAAGGTATTAAAATTTTATTGGACATGGGAAAGGTATGACCTATAGGAATAATAATCCGATCTTCAGTATTATAACAAGCCCGGGAAATGATTAATTTGTTTAATTATTTGTAGAAAGAAATAAAATACAACATGTTTGTAAAAGAGTAAATTCTCTATGGCCGGATTTTATATACATATTCCTTTTTGCCGTAAACAATGTTATTATTGCGATTTTCATTTCACGGTGTCTTTTAAAAATTTCGATCAGGTTGTACAGGCATTGAAAAAAGAAATTGAATTCAGAGAAAACGAATTTTCAGATGTTCAATTTGAAACGATATATTTAGGCGGAGGGACTCCTTCTGTATTACCTGTTAAAGAAATAAACAGTATAATTGAATTGGTTTATGGTTGTTATCAAATACTACCACATGCTGAAATAAGCCTTGAAGCAAATCCTGATGATTTATCTGCAGAATATTTATCCACTCTGCGATCAACTTCAAAAATAAATCGATTAAGCATTGGAATACAATCATTCAGGGACGCTGACCTCAGGTTTCTGAACAGGCAACATAGTTCAGATGATGCATTTGAGTGTATTATCAGATCCAAAGAAAAGGGATTTGATAATATAAATGTTGACTTGATCTATGGAATTCCGGGAATGGAACAAAACATTTGGCAACAAAATCTGGAAATATTTAAAAAATTGGATATCCCTCACTTATCAGCTTATCATCTGACAATAGAACCCAAAACGGTATTAGCTTATTATCAGAAAAGAGGAAAGATTGAATCTATGGATGAGGAAGAAAGCCTGATTCAATTCGAAATATTACTGCATTTTGCAAAAGAAAATGGATATGACCATTATGAAATATCAAATTTTGCCAAGCCTGAATATTATTCAAAACATAATCTTGGTTGTTGGAATAGAGAACCCTATATTGGAATAGGGCCTTCTGCACATTCATTTAACTTAAATAAACGCAGATGGAATGTTGCAAATAATACAATATATTGCAATTCTTTAAACAGAAATAGTTCAGATTATTTTGAATCTGAGAATATTGATATCAGAACGGCGTATAATGAATATCTAATGACATCATTGCGTACCAAACATGGAATTGATATTCAATATTTGGAAGATAATTTCGGGTTGGATTTTTTAACAGGCTACAATGATTCAATAAGGAAATTTATAAGTGAAGGTGAAGTAATAAAAGATGGAACCAGATATTACTTAAGTGATAAAGGCAAATTCAAGGCTGATTATATAATATCGGAGCTTATGGTTGTTAACTAATTCTTGAATAGTCCTGCAGTATAAAAAAAGCTGTTTCATGATTTGAAACAGCTTTATATTTTCGGAACAAATTCAGTACTATTTATTTTAATAACAGATTTGTTGTTCCAATTTCATGTCCTTCGGCATACAGACTTATAAAATATGTACCTGGGATTAATTCCTCAGTAACATCCCAGAAAATGCAAAGATCAATATCTGCATTGGCATAATCCAGGTCTCGTTTTACAGAATATACCATCGATTCGCCATCAAAATCAACCATTCCTCCTTCCGGAGAAGAGAGTACAACATCATCAGGTCTTGTTATACGGAGGTAAATTGTTTTGGTGCCCGCATTGGCAACAGTGTTTTCTCTCACAATGAAGCAAACCCGAATTTTTTTAATTTTGTTTATTTTGTTTTTGGGTTTTGAACTTTTGGTTAAGCCTTCAGCAATAATATTTGTTGCAATTAATTTCTGTGCAAATCTGACAGTCTCGCTAAGCTCGTCTGTCTTTTTCGATAGCTCATCATAATCTGAGGTTTTTTGTTGAAGCTCGTCCCTTACCTGGATATTTTCTTCTGTCAATTCAAGATTACGTGTATTAAGGGAATCAATTTGCACAATATAACTTTTCATTACCTTGCGTAAGGTTTCAAGTTCTTTTTGATACATTTTGATTTTTGTTGTACTTGATGCCTGGCGTTTTAAAAGTTTTCTAATCCTTTCTTGTTCAGCTTCAAGTTGAAGTGCAAGAGAATCGCTCTGGGTTTTAAGAGTATCGTATACCAGAATAAGGCCATTCAACTCTTTTTCGAGCTTGGTTCTTTCTCCTTCAACATACTGTAAATTTTCGTTATGTTTTCGAGAATCCGTAAACATTTTAATTCCTAATAGAATAGCAATAACAGATAGTGTGATTACAATTGCTATCAGGTACATAGGCACTTTTTTCTCTGGTGGAGGAGGAGGCATCGTTGGTTTTGAAATGTCTGATTTAGGTTCCATAATTCGTTTAAATAAGTTTATAAAAGTGCGAACTAAATTATGTATGATTTATTGTACATGTGCTAAAAAAATTCTTTATCGATATGTGAAGCAAGACTCGTACGCATGGTTTTTATCTGTAGATATAATTCATCGAAATATAAACTCTGAAAAATATCCTGTGGAGTTAAATCATCAATGTTGTCTTTTAAAGGGATCAAATTTTCATAAATTACACGCAATTTATGAAATTCTTCAAGGAAATACCCTGGGTCATCAGCATATTGATTTTTTTCAATCTCCAGTAGTAAAACATCCAATGCTTCTTGTTGATGAAGAGCAACGATCACAAATTCTTTGGCCAGGAGAAGTCTTAAATCATCTGTAATATCTTTGTTCTTATAAGATTGAATAGTGGAATGAATCTGGTATTGTTTTTGGATATAATTCCCCGCTACAAATCCCAGTATGATTCTGATTCTATCGGTGTTTGTATTGCCAAGATTTAATCGGGCTAACCCTTTTTCAAACTGAATAAGCATGCTATCAATACTGAAATCTTCTTCCTCATATCTGGCAATCAGATTGTCGACATAAATATCACCAAAACCCAATTCGTTTGCAACAAGCTTGGCAGCAGAAAAGCTTTCAAAAGCAGCATCTCTTTGATAAAAGACAAGGTTGTAAGCTACGTCGGCAGTATACATGCCCATAATTCCTGCTGATAATATCTTATTTTCCAG
>DAOUOU010000125.1 GCA_030626465.1 Bacteroidales bacterium | reverse complement strand
TGGCAGGAAGATATTTCTGAAAGATACTGTTGCAATAGGAACTTCGGGCAAAGCTTCTTACAAAGGTTCCATTCATGAAGGTATATACCTGTTTGTGTTTCCCGATTCAAGTGTATATGAAATAATGGTCACTTCGAAAAAAGAATATTTGATAAAAATTTCTCAGGCAGAACAAAAGATCAGGTATTCAATACAAGGTGACAGCATTGCTGAAGCCTATGATTCTTATCAGAACAAAACTAACGTACTATTGGATCGTATTGATTCACTTAAATACGGGATTTCAACCGCTGAAAGTCATGAGGCTCAGTTAGCTTTAAAGCAGAGCATGAAGAATGATCTGAAAGAGATTGACAGGATCAGAAATGACTATGTGCATAAATACCAAAACACCTTATTGGGCAATTACCTGCTAGCGCAAATACCCATTTCTATTCCGGAATTCGTTATTCCGGAAAGCATTGCTTATCCTGATTCTTTAAAGTGGGTTATGAGACTTGACTATTATCAGACACATTATTTAGACAATATTGTCTGGGAGGATCCAAGGCTTATACATACACCTGTGCTGGAAGAGAAGATCAATACCTACCTTGATAAGGTTGTCGGGCAGGAACCCGACAGACTCTCTAAAGCTATAGATTTGGTCCTCAATAAATCGACTAATTCAGATATCAGGAAATTTCTAACAGAATCACTCTTTAGCAAGTACGAGCAGGATAAGCACAGGCCACTGGCTGAATATGTCTATTTGCATTTGATCCGGGAGTATTACCTGAAAGGTCATGTGCCCTGGATAACTGACCATCAACTTAGTCTTCTTAAGGATGAACTGAATGTATTGCAGGCGACGGCAATTGGACACCATGCACCAGCTATTAGTCTTCCGAATCAGGATGGAAGAATTGTTGCACTCTATGAAATAGATTCAGAATTCACTCTTGTGTTCTTCTGGGATTATGAGTGCAGCCATTGCAAACGAATTTTGAAAGATCTTGTTTCAACCGGGTCAAAGTATCACTATCTGAATATAGAATTCTTTACCGTATTTACAGACAATGATCTGGATATCTGGCGGGCTTATCTCGCAAAACGAATACCTAAATCATGGGTAAACACCTATGAATTCGATCAGCCAGATCGACCAACCATTGCCTATCATATAAAACAAACACCCAGCCTTTTTCTGCTGGATGCTGATAAAATAATTCTTAATAAACACATTACTGTTGCTGAACTTGACAGGTATCTGTTCCAGGTTGCTCAGAAAAGTAAATTCTAAAAGACTTGGTAACTACTCAACTATGAGTCAGTCTTAGGATCCTCTTTAATCAGAACAGTAAAGATAAATAGTATTACTGCAGAAGCAGCAAAAATAACGAGCAGTGAATATATAACTTTGATCATCACCTGCTCCAGGTTGATTAATTCCCAAATTCCGAGTACTGCAATTACTGTGAATATGAGAACTAAACTAATTAGTATATAAGAAACCGCTTTTTTGATTGTGCTCATAGTGTTGGTTTTTGTTTAACAGCACTAATTTATAAATAGTTACTTACAATTAAAGCTTTATTTCCTTAAAATATTCACCTTCACGAACTTTCACTTGTGTATCAAAATATTGTGAAGTAATTGGTTTGCCATTAAGTGAGTACTCCACTCCTCCCCAATTAAATTTTACTTTTCTGAATTCCCTTATCTCTTTACCCCTGTAAACAACATATCTATGCGTAGTTTTTATTTTTTCCTCATGTATTTCAAGTGTAACACCTTGAGGGTATTCCCTTTTCAGACCATCCAGATACTTATCTCTCTCACTGTCATTTGTAAAATTCAGTTCGGAAAGTTTCGATGGTTTTGGTGAAGTTGATGCTGAAGCTGCGGCAGCAGCAGAAGCTATTGCAGCATTTTGAGCAGCTTCTTTTTGTGCAATGATACGTTCAAATTCAGCAATCTTGTTTAATCGCTGTTGTGGATACGACTCCGATGGTTTCATGCTCAGTGCTTGCATATAACCTGATTTTGCAGTTTCATAATCTCTCTTATCATACGCCTTATCTGCCGATGCAATCACTGTGTTGTATCTTTGTTCGTATGCTGCTTTCTCCTGTTTTGTCTTCGAAATCTGTGCAAGTTGTCCATTAATCTTGCTAATCTGTCCCGTAGGATAAGTCTCGTTTGGTTTCAAAGAAAGAGCTCGCTCGTAATATGTTTTTGCTTCTTCAATCTTATCCTGACCATACAAACGATCAGCCTGTGTTATGGCTTCATTGTATTTATATTCCTTTGCTTTTCTATCATCTTCAAAGCGCGTCTGTTCAGCAATTTGGGTATCTATCTTTGCTATCTGGGTTTTTGGATAGTTTTCGGCCGGCTTAATCCCGGATGCCCGCTGATAAACGGTTTTGGCTTCTGCCAGTCTGTTAGCCTTAAATAAATTGTCTGCTTCGAGGACAGTCTGACTATACCTCTGGCCAAGCGCTTGCTGTTCGGCAGCCAGTTTTTGCTCAGCGTCGGCCAGCTTGTTTTTAAGGAGCGCATCATCAGGTTTTGCCAAAAGCGCCTGTTGATATACCGCAATAGCTTGCTGATAAGATGCAGCGGCCACCAGGACATCTGCCTGTTTAATCTTTTCCTGGTGAGCTTTTTCAAGAGTTTTTTGCTTTTCGGCATTAGCCGAAGCCATCATACTCTTAGACTTGTTATAGCGTTGTTTGGCGTAGGAGTCGTTCGGATTGAGTTGCAAGGCTTTCTGATAAGCCATGGCAGCTGCCTGGTAATTTTTAGCTTTATACATGGCATCTCCTTTATCCAGCGCCGCTGCTATCTGTTGTTCGTTTTCAGCCTTCCGGGAAAGCATTTCTGCACGGTTCTGCTCTTCAATCATACGATCGATCTCACTGATCATCTGCTGCGGGTAGCTTTCCTCCGGTTTAAGCATCAATGCCTTATTAAAATGTTGTTTGGCAGCATCATAGTCTTTCGATTGCATTGCATTTTGACCCATAGCCAGAGCTTCCTTATAAGCCTGTTCGTTTGCATTTTTCCTGAGCGTTTGCTGCTTTTGTTTTGCAATTGCAGGACCCAGCCCGGCTATTCTTTGCTGAGGGAAAGAAGCCCCCGGCTTTACCAGTAAAGCCTGCTCGTAATAGGTTTTGGCCGCTTCAAAATTTTTTGCAGTATATGCAGCATTTCCCTGTGCAATCAAACCATTGTATTTCCTTTCTGTTTCCAGTTTTGCCTGCTCTGCCATGTTCTGTTCCTGTACCAGACGATCAATTTCAGCTACCTTTTCGCGAGGATAATTGTTCTGTGGCACGGCCCGCAATGCCTCATTATATTTCTTGCGGGCCGCATCGTAATTCCCGGCAGTATATAGTCTGTCAGCTTCGCTTATGGCAGTATTATACGTTTGCTGGTTTTGCCTGTTCTCACCAATCTGCTTGTTTATTTCGTCAACTCTTCTCTGTGCGTACCTGTTATCAGGAACCATAATTAAAGCTTCCTCATATTTCTGTCTTGCCTCTGCCAGTTGCTTTGATTGGTATAACTCATCTCCCTCGTCCACCAAATTTTGAAATTTATCCGTATGACAACGATCAATATCAGTTAGGAGCTTTTGAATTCTTCCTCTCATGTTCTGAACATAGGCATTGTCAGAAATGAAATCACTTTTATTGGTCGAATATTTTATCCTGTCAACCGGGTCTTTCAAAGCATCGGTATTCACACCCTCGCATCCTTCAAACAAAGACATTGCAAACTCCATCGTCCATCTGCCGGATACATCATCCGGTAATTCTGTGTTGAAGGCAATCCGTTTGTTGAGGAATCCGGTTTTTTTAACCTCAATCAGGTATTCATAATTAATATCCAGATCAAATTGAAACTCACCATTGGTTTTGGTGTACACAATTTCCACGCTTTTGCCGTTCTTAAAAAGTATCACCTTTGTGTTTGCCAGTGGATTAAGATTGTGCTCAACCGTTCCGATAACTTTAAGTGATCTTGCTTGCGCAGAAACAAAGGCTGAAAAACAAAAACCGAAAACTACTATGAGTAACAGGATGGAAAGCTTTCTAAATTGGTATCGCATGATAAAATCGTTTAAACCTCACAATTAAATTACAACAAAAAGATGTTTTCACACAATGAATTAACAATCAAAGTTTAACAAATTTAAGGGCTGCCTCACCTCCTTCGTAAGTAATCTTTAGCAAATACATACCCTGGTAAAGATTGCTAATATTGATGTTGAAATTAGGTTCGGGGGATTCTTTTGTGCCCTTCAACACCAATCGTCCATGTATATCATATATGGAAAGACTAATGTTGCCGGCAGGAGGCGTTCTGAACAGTACCTGAAGATTCTGGTACGTAGGATTCGGGTAAATGGTTACTTCATGAACAGGAAATTCTTCGGGCTTTGTTTTATCGGGAGGGTAATAATTCATTACAACAGGTTTGATTGATAATGAGGTATTAAAACTTTCCTCTCCGTTTGTGAGGGGCAACCACTGATTTTCCTTTTTACAATAGGCACTGTTTGCTCCATCTTCTCCCCTCGGTACAGCTGTAAATACGGCAAATGTATCTGCCGGATAGGAGTAATTGATCTCGTACCCAACAAAAAAATTCTTGTTCACATATATCAGCGTATCAAGTCTGATGAAGTTTTCCGTTTCCGCCTCCATTTCGAAGTAATACATATCTTTTTCAAAGACTATCTCTTCCGGGTAATCAACACCTTCCCATATTTTGATTTTGATCTTCGAATCGGACCTGGTGAAAAACGCCTTTGCAATACGCATATTCAGGGCATAAATGTATTTCGAACCATTTCTGAAAAAATGCTCTGCATACTCTGTCGAATACCTGTGGTTATGGCCTGAGATGTATCCCCATCCTGTATTGTATTTAGGAAGTGAATCTGATTCAATATTATCGACATTGGATAATTCTTCGCTAACTGTCAGCATGGGGTCGATGGGTGTATAATTATCTATTACCAGTTGACCGGAATTCGTTGGATCGAGCCAAACCTTAAGTTGCTCTGACTCATCTGAATAATCGGCCCAGCAACGACTGAACATCTGGTAATAGTCATAAATATAATCACTGCAGGCAGAACCTCCACCCGATAATGTGCCAATAATCCGGTTTGTTGAATTAAACAGTGCGCCACCAGAGGAGCCAGCCTCAGTAGTGCCCAATTCATAATCGGGGATCAGCCAGTGTGTTTCAAAATCATAATCTAAAAAAGTTCCTCTCTGAAGAGAATCACTATCCATAGTTATTTTCTTTACATCACCCTCCGGATGATGCAGAATGTAGGCATTCCTGGTATTTATACCAGTGGCATCCCATCCTGCATACAAAGGGTAATAATCTGCCGGTGGTTTTGCTGACATTTCCATCAGCGAAAAATCAAGTCCATGTCCCCTGCTTAATAAAGTACTTCCTGATATCGATCTTAGTTTTCCATCGGGTCCGTTGCAATAGGGACTTTCATAATCGAAGAAGAACAAGGCTGTTTCAGCCTGATACTCATTTAGAATACAATGACCTGCAGTGAGTAGTAAAGGTCTGCCATCTTCGGTTGTATTGTTCATCAATGTTCCGGTGCATCGGTTAACTCCATCGTATATCACTCTGCAAACGGAATATTTTTGTCTTTGTATATGGCTTGTAATATCACAATTCACATCAACCTCACAATCAGCTGAACTGCCAAACCATTCATCTTCACTATTTTTAAACGCATTTTCTCCCGGAAAACCCACACCTACCCGTGATACTATTAATTCTCCAAAATCTTTTACAGTATGATCGACCTGAAGCTCAATAATCAGGCTGTCATTCAGCACAGGGGATATGGCCAGTACATCGGTTTTCTTATTGTTTCTGAAAGTGAACGCTCCATACACTTCCCTCATATCGGGAGAGTATACAAATAGCTTACTCCCCGGCAATAAATGATACCTGTTAAAAATTAAGCTTAGTGAACTGGCATGATCTGATGTAATGCCAACTTGCCAGAGTCTTGTCCTATCACCCAGTGTATGCCATGTTCCATGAGTTGAGGGAGAAATTATCAATTCTACCCCGCTTCCGAAGACATCTTTTTTTAGTCCGTATTGTTCCTCTCCCTCTTGCATACTCATCTGACTCAGTAGCTTTGCTGAAGATGGCAGTCGTATAAATTCGGTCCGGGATTTCTCTTCATTAGTTATGCCTGCCGGAATACCGGGATTTTGTATTTGCGAAATAACGGTATTGCTTGTAAACAAATACAAAATGCATATGATGTATATTGTTAAATATTCTTCCCTGAACCTGATCATACCGACACTTGAATCTGAGTTTTGGTAATCTTATAAAGGAATAATTTATACAATTTCTTCTTAAACCTTTTGTAAGTTTACTAGTCTAAATAAACTATTATAACCGAATAATAGTATATTTCAGAAATTTTAGCCACATATGCTTAGTGAAGTTATCAACTTCTGGTTGACTTTGTTTTGTTCAATGCGTGAAAGATTAAAGATAACATCGATAATTCTGTTGATATTCTGTGATGTACATGCATCAAAACCCGAACCGGTTTATTCCTCTTCTGCAAACAGTATGCCTGATTACAGCACTTTGTTTTTCACCTTCGATTATTCTACCCAGACAAATACTTTAGGAGTTATCAACGAAACAGTGAAACAGCCTAATTATACCGCCGGCGTTGGTTTTTTCTCGAAATACAACTTTGATCTGTCTTTCCAGTCCCTGGTCACACAAAATGGTGATACAAGCTTTACTAAAACCACTACCGAGTTTGATTTTATGGCTGGTTACACATATAGACCAAGTGATGAGCTGACCATTTATCCTTCCTATACTCATATGGAATACAGCAAAAGCATCAGCCCCCTTTTATCTGCTTTTTCTGATATTGCTCAACTTGACATATACTATAATAAAGGTGTGTATTACGGGGGCTTAAGTACGAGCATGCTCTTTGGTGAAAGGAATATGTTTTACTTTTCCTTCCAGAATGCTTTGGGTTTTTACAAAGAAAACTTTCTCTTTAGAAATTCACTCTTGAGTATACAACTGGAATTTGATGCCAACATAAGTGATAAAAACTTCTACAATAAGATTATTTATGAACTGTGGAACAGCGAGGAGTTTCTGCTGTGGATAAATGATGAATACCCGAGAAGCCTTGCTATGATGATACACAGTATTGAAGCTAACGGATTGGAAACAACCAAAAATCTGTTTTACAATTACATAAATGAACGCGACAAATCCGTATTCGGTCCGTCTTATACTATCACGTCGGTTAATTTCATGCTACCGGTATATTATAGTGTAGGTAACTTCATGTTCAATTTTACTACCTTTTTGATTATTCCTACAACCACATCATCGTTTTACCAGCAAAATACTCAGTTAATATTCAATGCAGGTGTTGCTTATAGTATTGATTTTTGATACAAACCATTAGTCAATTACCTGTAACTCCTCACACTTATTTCATCGTCTGCTGATTTCATTCCATTAAATTTTTCCGTACTTTTATAAACCAAATCAAGACCAGATCGTTATGAAGATTCGTTTAATAGTTTACACCATTTTTATTATACTATTGGGCCATTCCTGTGATGCCCAGACCAAACAGCGAACTTTTACAAAAATAGATCGCCATCCGGCTGTTGCAGGGAGATTTTACCCCAAAAATCCGGACGAATTATCGAAAATGCTTAAAGATTTTTTTTCTGAACCTGGCATTGTTCCTGTAAACGAACCTCTTGCAATAATAGTACCTCATGCAGGTTATGTATTTTCAGGTAGCGTTGCGGCTGCCGGTTTCAGACAAATTGACCGGGACAGAAAATTCAAACATATCTTTCTGATCGGTTCAAGCCACACCATGTCTTTTAACGGAGCTTCCATCTACAGTCAGGGTGATTTCTTAACACCACTGGGAAGGGTTGCTGTGGATACACTTGCACAATGGCTGGTTGATCATAATAAATTCATATCAAACGACCCAAAGCCTCATGCCACTGAACATAGTCTCGAAGTGCAGCTTCCTTTTCTGAAATACTGGCTCAAAAATGACTTTACAATTGTTCCAAT
>DAOUOU010000024.1 GCA_030626465.1 Bacteroidales bacterium | reverse complement strand
TCAAACAGGGTCTGAAACTGAGTCAGTGGAAAGGATTCATAGATTTTACCGTTTTCTGGACAGAATACAGCGATATGATCGAATATGTTTTTGATGTGTATGCACCCGATTCGGTCGAATATCCTACTTTCGATCATTTTGGTTTCAAATCGTTAAATGTGGATAATACCCGTATAAATGGTATTGACATTACGCTTTCAGGTACAGGTAAAATCTTTGGCATTCCTCTCAAATTACTTGCCGGCTATACCTATACAAATCCTGTTAACCTGGATTATGATGCTTCTGATACCATGAATACCAGTGAAGACAGAATACTTAAGTACCGTTTTCTGCATTCGGCCAAAGCAGATCTGGAATTTAACTTCAAAAAACTTTCAACGGGGATTAGTTTTGTTTATCATAGTCATATGAAGAACGTTGATAATGTCTTTGTTGATCCTATCATAGGAAATATTATTTTGCCCGGGTATGCCGGATATCGCGAGGAACACCAGCATGGATACATCGTATTTAATCACAGGATTTCGTATCAGCTGACCAGGCATGCAAAAATCGCACTTATCACAAAGAATTTGTTCAACAATGAGTACATAGGAAGACCGGGAGATATTGGCCCTCCTTTGAATATTACGCTGCAGTTTACTATTGGTTTTTAGGGAAATTAATCAGTAAAGTATAGAATAGCAGCTTATTCCAGATGGATCACTCCAGCTTTATAAATTTTCGTGTTAAGATTTCTTTACCGTTAGAGATTGTATAAATATAGGTGCCAGCAGGAATGTTTTCGCCATTGAATACAAAAAAGTTGTTTCCTGTTGTAGCATACATTCTTTCGGAATACGCAATCTTCCCCAGCAGATTATAAATTCTTAATTCTACTGTTTCCGGCTTTGCATGGTAAGAGCCAATAACGGATTTTCCCGAGAATGGATTGGGAAAACTTTCTATAATTGAGAAAGATGAGTTATTAACTTCAGGTAATGCGTCTGGTCCGTTGATGGTGATGAAAAGTGAAGTATCGTTAACCTGGGCAGGACCAATAATCACATTATCCATGAACCATACAAATGGAATTACCCGTATGTACAGATCATAAGTTCCCGGACTTTCAGGAGTCCCGTTAAGCAAAATACAATAGGCTGTATCAGGATAGAATTCAACTGCATTGGCAGTGTATTCAATACCCGGGGGAAGATTTCCGATTGAGTCAATTATTATTTTTACAATGGTAACAGTTATGCCCCCGGAAAGAACAGCTTCCGGAGGGGGTAATAGGGTTATTGTTTCTTCGTAATAAACACCAACTTGTCCTTCCGGCAATGTGTCCGGACAGATCTGACCAGGGTTGTCGGTATCTATACAACCGATTGTATCAGGTTCACACTGGCCGTATGAATTTACTATAAAAAGAAAAGAAAGTATCGGGAAAAACAGTAAGTATTTGAGTTTTCTCATGAGCGTATGTTTGGTTATACTAGTCTTATTATACTCCTGAATTGCGTGTTTGTTTTCTTCTGTCTGTAAATATACGGTTAGTTACACATATGACAGTGTGATATTTTCATATACCGGAAAATTCTTCGTATGCGATTCCATTATTTAAGTAATTCAAATTATGCAAAATCTTGAAAGTAACTGACTAAAGTTGTAAATTTATACTAACATAAAAAACCAGTCAGGATGAAATCAAAATCAAATATCAGTCGCCGGATATTTATCAAAACTTCGGCAACCCTTGCAGCAGGAGCCAGTCTCCTTCCTTCCTTCTATTGCTGCACTGCCAGGCCAAAACTGATGACAAGAGGTTTCGGCCGGTTGAATCACGAAGTCACCACCTTTGGATTGGGCGGACAGGCTTCGATTCAATGGACGCCCAAAGATGTTGATCCGGTAGCCATCATTTTGAAAGCTTTCGACAAAGGAGTAAATTATTTTGACACCTCCAATTTATACGGACCAAGTCAGGTCAACTACAGCAAAGCATTCCGGAAACTGGATCTGATACCCGGACAGACAGATTTTAACGAACGATTAAGAAGATCTATATTTTTAACCTCTAAAACACACTTGCGATGGGCCAAAGGAGATATGGAAATGGAAGGCCTGAATAACTGGACGAATGGACAGGAAGGATCTCATACCATCGACGACCTGAGACGCAGCTTAACGCAGATCTTCGGTGACGGCAAAGGTTTTTATCCCGAAGGTGCTTATCTTGATATGGTACTTATCCACAGTGTTACCAGTCCGGCCGATGTGGACGCGGTATACGAAGGTCTTGATGATCCCGATCCGAAAGCCGAAAGAATTGGTGCTTTGGCCGCTTTACGAGATTACAGGGACGGCACAAACTTTACAGGCTTGAATCCCAAAGAAGAAAAGCTGATTAAACATATCGGGTTCTCAGGACATTACAATGCCGGTGTGATGATGGACATGATCCGTCGTGATACCTACGATGTACTGGATGGATTGCTGGTGGCAATCAATGCAAACGACAAGCTGAATTTCAACATGCAGCACAACGTGATACCTGTTGCTGCAGAAAAGAATATAGGACTAATTGCCATGAAAGTTTTTGCTGATGGTGCCATGTATACGAAAGGGGCTCACTGGTCAAGAGAGCCCTCTGATGTTGTCAGACAGGCAGGAAGTAAAGAACTGCCTTACAAACCATTGATTGAATATTCATTAACCACCCCCGGAATCAGTACAGCAATTATTGGAATTGGCCAGATATCAGACGATATTGCTCAATGTCAGCTTAGTCAGAATATTACAGCTTCACAACTTACTTCCGGCAGCTTAAGTGAAAGTGAACGAGAGGAAATTGAAAAAATGGCCAACAGGGTGAAAGAAGGAAAAACCAATTATTTCCAGTTGGATCAGGGTGGTTTAACGGCAGTACAAAATGCTAAACTTTCGAAGACCGGCAATAAGACCATTCAATTGACCTGGGATACTGCTTATGCAGGAGACCATCCGATTAAGTGGTACGAGATATGGAGAAATGATACCAGGATCGGGGAGGTTGAGCACAAACCTCAGGTATCTTTAGAACCTTTCCGGTTTGAAGATAGTCCGGATGCATTAATGAATTATGAATATAAGGTTGTTACGGTAGATACGAAAAACAATAAAGCTGAAACCGAATCACCGGTTGCAGTTTAATCGAATGACTAAAATCAACTAAAAATCTCTGCTGTCATCCTCAACAATGGCATAATGGTAATTGTCTTTCCAGACTCCTCTTATCGGCAGGATCTTTCTTCTCAAACCTTCACGTGTCATCCCTGCTTTTTCGAGAACCCCGATGGATCTGACGTTCTCGGTAGCAACTCCTGCTTCCACTTTATGCAACTTAAGGTCTTCAAAACCTAATTTCACAAGAGTCTTTGCAATTTCGGTTGCATAACCCTGACCCCAGTTATCAGGTGAGAGGTTGTAATAGATTTCGCCCAGTTTAAATTTATCGAGCGACAATTTCATGCCTGCCACACCAATGACTTCATCATTACTTTTCTTAGATGCCAGCCAGCAAAAAAGTTTTCTCTTCTCCGATTTCTGGTCTTCAATAACCGGACGATAGACTTCTTTTGTGACTTCAATAGTTGCGGGTATGCCCAGGGTGTTGAACTCATCAATTTCAGAGATAGAATTCAGCTCATGTAGCTTATCCATATCATTCCGGCTAATTTCTTTTAAGACCAGTCGTTCCGATTGTAAATTCATGGTTTATTCTTTATGTTTCGCAAATTAAAGCAAAGATTTGTAATAACGTTCAGAATGACTCTAAACTTTTTGGTTACCCTGAGCGCAGCACAGGCAGGCGCTCAGCATGACTTTACACTTCCCAGAAAAACATCAGAAATTGTTAGTAGTGACTTTCAAGTCGTTAGATCACCAGTACTTTTGCTCCCTTAATTTTTCTTTGTTTGATATCAAGAAGGGCCTGGTTCGCCTTTTCAAAGGGGTATTCCTGTACCTCTGGTTTAATTGGTATTTTGGCGGCTACCTGAATAAACTCCTCCACATCTTTGCGTGTAACATTTGCCACACTCTTTATTTCTTTCTCCATCCACAGGTGCTTAGGATAATCTATTTTCAACAGATAATCTTTATCCGGATCTTCTTTTCGGATAGCATTGATTACTAACCTGCCGCCCGGTTTCAGGCAGTGTAATGCTTCAACAACGGGTTTCCATACCGGAGTTGTATCAATAATGCAATCGAGTAGGGCAGATGGTCGTTCTGTTGTATCTCCGGCCCATTTGCATCCCAGTTGCAAAGCAAACTTTTGTTCAGCTTTGTTGCGGGCAAAAACAATTACGTCCGTATTGGGATACATGTAATTTACCAGTTTCAGAACAAGATGGGCAGAGGCTCCAAAGCCTGTTAAGCCTAAGCTCATTCCATCTTTCATCCGGCAAAGAGCCAGTGACCGATAACCAATTGCTCCTGCACACAGCAAAGGTGCTGCTTCAGCATCTGTGAACTCATCAGGTATTTTGAATGCCGAATTCTCAGGCACAACCATGTATTCGGCATATCCTCCGTTTGCATCTCTTCCGGTAGCTTTGAACTGTTCGCAAAGATTTTCCTGACCGGAAAGGCAGTATGTGCAAACGCCACATGTTGAATATATCCAGGCTACACCCACGCGGTCTCCGGTGCTTATATCAGTTCTCTCTCCCTTGTGGTTCTGAACGATGCCAACCACCTGGTGCCCAGGCACAACAGGGTAGGATGAAGGCGGTGTTCTTCCTTCAATCTCGTCAATTTCTGTGTGACAAACACCACAAGCTTTTACTCTCAGCAATAGTTCACCCTTTTCAGGCACCGGTTGTGGCAACTCGACCAGGTCGAGTGGATTTTCCTCTTTTGAAAGATCAGATATTTTATTGATTACCCATGCTTTCATGTTTTCAAAGGTAATGGTTGTTGTAAAGGGTCGCAAACCAGTACATGATTAATTGGCACCTTAACCTTGCATGCCTATCTGTTCATTACAACTTAAAATGAATTAAATTGCAAGCCTGTTTACAAGAAATACACTATTTATAACCTTTAAATTAAAACACTACAAAAGTGAAAAGGATTATTCTGTTTATTGTTTGTGTATCAGGTATGCAATTTCTAACCATAGCCCAGGACAGAATCACAGGCCGTAATTTTGCTACGCGCTCTGAGGTGATAGCACAAAATGGAATGGTGGCAACCAGTCACCCCCTGGCCACCCAGATAGGTATTGATATCCTGAAAAAAGGAGGAACAGCCATTGATGCTGCCATTGCTGCCAATGCAGCATTGGGATTAATGGAACCCACAGGTTGCGGTATTGGAGGCGATCTGTTTGCCCTTGTCTGGGATGCCAAAACTCAAAAATTGTATGGATTGAACGCCAGTGGAAGATCACCTCGATCTCTTACCTTACACTATTTCAAAGAAAATGGCTATGCAAAGATCCCACCTTACGGGCCACTTCCGGTAAGCGTTCCCGGCTGCGTTGACGGGTGGTTTGAACTGCATGGTAAATTTGGTAAATTGAAAATGCAGGAGGTAATGGCACCAGCCATCGAATATGCTGAAAAAGGATTTCCTCTCACAGAACTGATAGGGTATTATTTCCAGCGCTCACTAAATTATTATATGCGTCAGGGCTATCCGAATATTAAAGAAACCTACACAACAGAAGGTAAAGTACCCGGGAAAGGTGATATTTTCAAAAATCCATACCTGGCTGACACCTACCGAAAGATTGCTCAGGAAGGCAGGGATGTTTTTTATAAAGGAGAAATTGCACGGCAAATTGCTGACTTTATACAAACGCAGGGAGGATTCTTAGGTGTGGACGATCTGGCGAATCATAGGTCTGAATGGGTTGAGCCGGTATCTGTGAATTATCGCGGTTACGATATCTGGGAATTACCGCCAAACGGACAGGGAATAGCGGCGTTGCAAATGCTGAATATTCTGGAAGGATTCAATTTTGACACCATTGCGTATGGCAGCTCAGAGCATATTCATCTGTTTGCCGAAGCCAAAAAACTGGCTTTCGAAGACCGTGCTAACTATTATACCGATATGGATTTTCAGGATGTTCCGGTCGATTACCTTATTTCCAAAGAATATGCACAAGAAAGAAGGGAGTTGATTGATCCGGATCGTGCAGGAATTTATCTTGCCGGAAAAATATCTGCAGGAGAAACCATTTATCTCACTGTGGCCGACAGGGAAGGGAATATGATCTCCTTAATTCAAAGCAATTATCGTGGATTGGGATCGGGAATGGTACCTCCGGACCTTGGATTTATGCTGCAGGACAGGGGTGAACTATTCAGTCTGGATGAAACTGATGCCAACGTATACGAACCGGGTAAACGACCATTTCATACTATTATTCCTGCATTTATAACCAAAGATGACCATCCATTCATAAGCTTTGGTGTGATGGGAGGTGATTTTCAACCCCAGGGACATGTACAGATAATAATGAATATAATAGATTTTGGCATGAATTTACAGGAGGCAGGCGATGCTCCCCGTGTGGCTCATGAAGGTTCTTCCAGGCCAACAGGCGAACCTGCAGAAGGGAAGGGCACTATTCAGCTTGAGAGCGGGTTCGGTTATGAAGTGATACGAGAACTGATGGATAGGGGTCACAACATTGGCTATGAAAAGGGCATTTACGGAGGCTACCAGGCTATCCTGTATGATCCGGAAAGAAAAATTTATATCGGTGCCTCCGAATCGCGCAAAGATGGGATGGCAGCGGGGTACTAACCGTCTTACATTATATATACTAAATCTGATTACTGTTTGCTTATTTTAATACTTTGTTTACCCATGCTATTGCTTATTACCAGCATATAATTTCCCGGAGGAACAGCCTGATCTATCTGCAATAATTCCATATGAGCCCCGGATGCTCGCGTTTCTTTTGTAATAAAAGATTGCACCAATTGCCCATGCATATCATACAGATGAACCGAAATAATTTCTTTGTTGGCAAGAGAATACTCAAGGAATGCGTTATCCGAAACAGGATTCGGGTAAATATTCCATATTTTTGTTATGATCTGGTGAATATTCGTCTCTGACGGATCTTCTTTAGTGAGATCATCCACTGTAACCATGAGTGCTTTATCAAGGGTTTTCAGATCATCATCTGTTGCCCTGACAAAAATATTGTATTCCTGTTTTGTCTCATAGTCGGGTGATGTATTGATGATCAAATTATCACTGCTAATAAAGAACAAGTCGTTATCAGCGTCATTGATACCGTTTCCTTCTGCCAGAGCAAAGGTATGTCCCCCTGTTTGATCGGGATCATCTGCTACCAGGATTCCTACATTTGTGCCTGAAGCAACATTCTCGTCAATACGATCAGGTGTAAGCGTTATGTCAACAGGGCCATCGATGACTAATAATACAGAATCGGTAAATAATGTAAGATAAGTAAAGTCAGAATTTATCATCGAACAGTGATAAAATCCCTGATCAGAACCATCCAGGTCGTCAATTATCAGGTTAGCTGTATCAGTATATTCTGTTATAGCAACGCCGTCTTTCCACCACTGATATTGATTATTGGTAGCAGTAATTTCCGGAATGGTTAAATCGGTTATATCGAGTTCCTGGTTGTCTCCCGTGCTTGCATTTATCTGCGATATGTTAGTTTTTATGGGAAACTGGGGGTCATAATAGAAATTATCAATAGTCAGACCAGCTATGGGTTCCAAATCGGAAAATGTAAAATAATTGGTGTACAAACGAAAACTTATCAGTTCAGTGAGACTATTAATCCCTGATGGAATGGGTCCACTGAAGTAATTTCTGTAAATATATATAGCTATTAAATTGGTTAAGGTCCCGATCTCCTCAGGGATTGAACCGGTAAGCTGATTGTCGTGTAATAGTATTTGTTCCAGGTTACTTAGATTACCTATCTCTGTATGGATAGTGCCCGTGAACTGGTTTTCATATAGTTCCAGATACTTCAACTTACTTAAGTTACCAATTTCAACAGGAATTGAACCATCGAGCTGATTATCATGAAGGCGTATATATTCCAGATTGCTTAAATTGCCAATCTCGACCGGAAAATTACCACTGAGCTGGTTGCGGGCCAGATTTATTGACCATAAGTTGCTTAGTTCTGCAAGTTCAGGAGGAATTTGGCCAGTAAGCTGATTTTCGTATAGATTTAGTTGTTGCAGATTACTTAAGTTACCTATCTCTGGGGGAATAGGACCGTTAAGCTGATTGCTGGAAAAATTGAGATCAAATAATTCACTTAAATTGCCTATTTCTGAAGGAATAGGTCCGGTAAGCTGATTATTTCTAAATCTCAGCATTCCCATATTGATTAAGTTTCCTATTTCGGCCGGAATAGGGCCATTAAGCTGATTGTCGTAAAGAATTAAGCGTGTTAAATTACATAAGTTACCAATCTCAACCGGGATAGAACCCATTAATTGATTCTCGTGCAGAAGAAGGCGCGTTAAATTACTTAAGTTACCAATCTCAGCCGGAATAGATCCGATAATCTGATTCTCACCGAGATATAGATATGTCAAATTGCTTAATTCACCAATTTCCTGGGGAATATTGCCGGTAAGCAAGTTTTCATTCAGGTAGAGACACATTAAATTGCTGAGATCACAAATTTCAACAGGTATGGAACCGTCAAGTTGGTTCTGCGACAAGTCGAGATATTCTAAACTATTCAGATTTCCCATTTCACCCGGGATATTGCCGGTAAGTTCGTTGCTATTCAATCTTAGTTCTGCCAAACTACCGAGGTTCCCAATTTCAGCAGGTATAGCATCGGTAAGGAGGTTGTAACTTAAGCTCAGACTTTCTAATCTGGATAAGTTTCCTATTTCGTCAGGGATGGGACCGGTAAGTTGATTGTTTTGTAATAGTAAATATTCCAGGCTATCGAGATTTCCAATTTCTGGAGGAATTGAGCTACTTAACTGGTTTTCGTACAGGTACAGGTGCTGTAATTTTGTAAAATTTCCTATCTCAGCCGGGATGTTGCCGTCAAGATTATTGTTTGTAATATTTATATAGGTAACTGTATCGTTGGTAATAGTGATCCCATACCAGGTTGAAACCGGCTGTCCGGTTTGCAACCAGTTTGTATTGTCAGTCCAGCCCGGACCATTTGTACTGTTGTATAAAGCCACTAATGCAAGGGAATCAGCCTCCGGAACCTGTCCTTTTACTAAGGAAGCAGAGAGACAGATAACAATAGTTGTGAAAACTGTTTTTTTCATAGTTCTTTTATTTAGGGGAGAGGTTTTGTTGTTTGCAAATTAGGGTAGTATATGAATTAAATACCGGTCATATTTGTTATGGATATGAAAATACAATAAAGAAGTTGTGTAATCAAATATTTGTGCTGAATTTCCAGGGAGGGGGATTGACACGAATTTACAGTGGACGAAAATTGAATTCTTCACTGGAGGGCAATTAGCGAAGCGTAATGTGTGCTGAATCTATTATTTAATAGCGAACAGAAAGGATTTTCAATCCGGATTGATATGAGGTATTCCGGTCACGATGTGTCCTACCCTGCTAACATGACAGTGTACCTATACCCTGTCAGGGTTTTCACATGTAGAGTCAGGACATGCCCTGACCGGTATATAAGTAGGAAAACCGGATGTAATACTACCCTGAGGGCATGTAACCGTAAAGCATACCTTGGAAGTATGGGTATTTTAACAAGCATTAAAACTGTCCTTTGAATTAAAGGAATATATTAAAGCAAAAATTTATAACTTTGTGTTAGATCACAAAGAATTATTACTGATTTTTAACACAAATCATTCTAATTTCATGTCGCCAAAGAAAAACTGTTGGGAGTATATGAATTGCGGCAGAGAGCGTAATGGGAAGAATATTGAGAAATTTGGAATATGCCCTGCCTATGTTGATGATTTCCATAATGGCTTAAATAGAGGAGCAAATGCCGGAAGGATCTGCTGGGCAATATCAGGTACGCTTTGCAGAGAAAGAATTTCAGGAACATTTGCAAAGGCACTTAAATCTTGTATGACTTGCGAATTTTTAAAAATGGTCAGAGAAGAAGAAGGTGAAGAATTTATATTGATTGCACCAGTTCACAAGCAATTGCATTAGTAAATCATATATTGGTTTTTTATTGAACCAAAGAGAAGGGGCTCCTAAATCTCATCCAAAATCACTTATTTGTTTTAGCAGCTTTAAATCGACTATTTTTATAGAATTATTGCTTAAATTTATTATTCCTCCTTCACGAAATTCTTTCAAAATTCTACACACACTTTCCTTACTCATACTAGCTATATCTGCTAATTCTTGTCTGGAAATTGACAAACCGGATGTATTTTCATCAAAAACATCATTACGAAGATAAAGCAGTGAATGAGCAATGCGACCGTGTGATCGTTTCTGAGAAATAGTCAGTAATTTATCAGTGCTGAAATTATTGGCACGACTCACATTTTCAATATAACCAAGTGCAAATTTATTGTTCTGCTCTATTATTTTTCTGAGTATAACAACATTAATTAAACAAACCAATGATTCTGTTATTGCTGAAACTGAAGAATGGTGCCTATTGTCAGTAAATGCACCCGGCCAGCTAATAAATTCAAAAGGTCTTAAATATCTCAATATAAGATTCTTTCCATTTCTACCCTCTAAATAAACTTTTGCTTTTCCATAACATAACACTATAAAATTTGTGAACTGTGTTCCTTGTTTTATTATAGTTTCTCCGGCTCGATATTTTACCTGTAATCTGTTATCGTTGATCAATTCTAGTTCTGAATTATTTAAAAGTTTAAAAAGAGACGATTTTTGTGTACAGTTAACACAGCTCTTTATCTCTTTGAGTTTTGTCAATTTGTAAAATATTTAGTTGTGAAGCATAATCGATTAAAAGTAATGCTTTGTGTTTAATTCAGGAAATTCTATCTACAAAATTTCATGCTGTATACTAATCTGTATTATACAATATACTCTCCAACTCATTGCTTAGATTAATATTGTTAATAGTGACATCTGGCAAAGTAGGGTCACCTTTAGATTTGCTTTCGATTTCATTATAATTGCTGACGCGCAGTTACTCACAATTCAAGCGCCGAAGGTGCGTAAATCAATAGCCCCGAGAGCAGCTCGGGGTTTATAATAGGCCATACCATCCAAGCCCCACCGGGGCGCAATCATTATTTTCAAAGAGAATATGAATGTAGTTTTTACCATTGATTGTAACATGTCTTAATTATTGATTTCGCACCTGTGGTGCTTAGTTATATTCTGTTATGTAATCCCCGGGCGTTGCCCGGGGCTATTGATTATTGCCCCCTTGGGCTAAAATTTATTTCCTCCTGGCGCGCATTTCAGCGAAGCGTAATGCGTGCTGAATCTATTATTGGATTACGAAAAGACAGGATTTTCAAATCAAGATTTATGGTATGGGTAGTATTCCAGTTACGATGTATCCTGCCCTGCTACCCTAACAGGGTACCTGCACCCTGTCAGGGGTTCATTTTTATGTACTAAGAAGAACTTTTGATCAAATTGAACTGATAGTTTGAAACTTACAATTTTATAAATCGTAAAGGCAACTATTAGGAATATAAAAAGAAAGACAGATATGCAGGGAAGGGATAGAGGGCAGGAACTACTGGCTGAAATAGCAAAACTCCAAAAAACTTTAAAAGAAAAAGAAGAACAGTACCAGGCGCAAAATATCGCAAATTATGAGGCAAAAGAAAATGCCGAACAAAATGAAAAAATGCTTCATTCGCTGGTTGAAGCAGCAGCAGGTAAAATCGGACAAGATTTCTTTGATAATATTGTAGCTAGGTTGGCAGAATGGCTCAGTGCTGATTGCGTACTGATAGGGCAGATGATTGAGAATGAGAGAATCAATGCGGTACCCTTGTATCTTGACGGTGAGATATCTCATGATTTTTCTTATGCATTAGAGGAAACACCTTGTGCTGTGACTAGACGAAAAGGATATTGTGCATATTCAGAAAACGTAATTAACCTGTTTCCCAAAGACAAAATTCTTGTTGATCTAAATGCAGAGGGTTATATAGGTACGGCTTTATACAATGAAAAAGGTGTAGCGAATGGTGTAATTTGCGCAGTATCACGTAAAAAACTAAATATACCGCCTTATGCAAAGGATCTAATGAAGATAGTTGGTGCCAGAGTTACCGCAGAAATTGAACGCAAAAAGATTGAAGAAGCTCTATCAAAATCCGAAGCAGAATTAAGAGAAAGCAATGCTATGAAAGATAAGTTTTTTTCAATCCTTGCGGATGATCAGAAGAATCTCTTGGCCACAATGACTGGCTTTTCCAATTTACTTCTGACGAATTATGATGTATATAATGCTGAGGAAAATAAAAAATTTATCGGGATCATTAATCAGAGCTCGAAAAATATCAGTGCTCTGTTGGAAAACTTGTTAACATGGTCCAGATCTCAGAGAGGTTTATTGGAGTTCTCGTTAGATAATATTAATCTTCATTCCATTGCAGAGGACACAATTGCTTTGGTAAAAGAAATGGCAAATAAAAAACATATTTCTTTACAATTGTATATAGAAAATAATAGTTATGTCTACGCTTATAAAAACATGTTAGCGTTCATTAAACAAAATGACAGATGAATAAGTATAAACGATAATTTTTAAAATTATGAAAAAGAAAAAATTGATTTTGACGTCCTTAATATTTGGGCTATTGTTAATGGTTATTTCAGGTTGTAAAAAAGATGTTCCTCTTACACCAGCCAGAAATCTTGTTGGAACATGGAAAACAAGTACTCCCGCAAAATTTACATACAAAACTGATTTTTGTGATTTTGTGAATATTATGGATGTAGGAACTGCAGATTGGGATGTCACATGGGTTATTAAAGAGAATCCAAATGATGAGAATAAAGTTGACATAACAATGACTTTTACGACTTCTAATTTTCAACCTATAGCTACGAATTGCGGATTTGATAATGGATATGTACCACAAGTTTCTCCTATTAATAATTTGGAAGCAACTATTAGTAGTTCTTCTATTGCAATACTAGATTTATCATCTGGCTCAACATATACATTTAATGGTTCATTTACAAATAATAATATAACTGGCAAGTGGGATAGTTATTATGAAGGACTTTATTATTCAGGGGAATATACTCTTCCCAATGGATTAATACTTAATAAGCAATAAATTTTCAACATGTAAACTGGGTCAAAATTATAATACTTTATAGGGAATTGCTTGTTCTCGCCTATGGATATTTCGATTTATTTTAAACGAAAATATTATAATTGCTCTCTACTCAACTGTTATGAAAAATATTGCAAGATGTGAATTGATAAAGATTTTACCTTAGTTGGAACCGACAATGAAAAAGGAACCGGTTTAGGACTGATTTTATGCAAAGAATTTGTTGAAATGAATGGAGGCAGTATCCATGTTGAAAGTGAAGAAGGGAAAGGAAGCAGATTCATTTTTACTTTTATCTCTTAAATTTTAGGAGTAAATCGTTTTTCCTGGAAGCAGAAACATCAATGGCTGTACCATTATTCATGATAACCTGTCCGCCCTTGCCTTTTTTGTATCGTTTGATGTACTGAAGATTGACAAGATGTGATTTATGTACACGTACAAAATCAAGATCGGAGAGGAGCTCATCGTAAAATTTCAGGGTACGGCAGATCAGTTGCTTTGAACCATCCAGTAAAAAGAACTCGGTGAAGTTGTCGTTGGCTTTGCAGTGCACAATATCTTTCACTGTTACCACCTCAAAACCATCGAGCAAAGGCAGTACTATTTTTTGCAATTGTTTGTTCTCTATTCTGATATTATCGATCAGCACCTTTGTGCGCAAAGCATGCTCCTTCGATTCTTTTTTTTCTGCCACCATCTCAACGGCCTTCACCAGTTCATCAATATCTATGGGCTTAAGAATATAATACGAAGCGCTGAAATTAATGGCTTTCATAGCATAGTGGTCGTAAGCCGTTACAAAGACCGTTTCAAATGTTTGTTCTTCCACCTGGTCGAGTAAGTCGAAAGCGTTGCCATAGGGCATTTCCACATCAAGAAAAACCAGGTCGGGATTGAATTTTTTGATGGCCTCGAGGCCGGTCTTTACCGAGTCGGCTTCTCCGGCAATCTGAACCTGCCTGCAGTATTTTGTTATGTAATTGCGAAGCGTTTCCCTGCTGGCAGGCTCGTCTTCAACTATGATGGCTTTCAACATAATTTGTTGTATAATAATTAATGTATTTATACCACATCAGACATGGTTCATTATTCTATTTTTTCCCCGTCTGAGATGGGTATTCGTATGCTCACTACTGTTCCTGTTCCATTTTCTTTATCCAGATCGTCAATGGTTATGGTAAACTGCGTTTTGTATATTTCGTTGATTATTTTCAACCTGTTTTCCGTATTTTTTAATCCGGTGGACGAACTGCTTTTCTGATGCCTGGTTTTCATCTCCTGCGATTTTTTTCTGCCAATTCCATTATCAGAGATCACAGCACAAATACTATCCTGTTCTTTTGATATGTTCAACTCAAGCAATCCTTTTTCTTCTTTGTACCTTAATCCGTGCCATACAGCATTTTCAATATAAGGTTGTATAAGCATGGGAGGTATCTCTACATCCGACTGGTTGATTGAATCATCAATATCTATTTTGTAATCAAACTTATCCTGAAATCGGAAATGCTCCAGTTTAAGGTAGAGTTTAAGAATTTCAATTTCAGAGGAAACAGGTACAAAATCATGCTTTGAGTTTTCCAGTACAGAACGCATCAGAGAAGAAAAATCGGAAAGGTATTTATTGGCTTTTCGCTCATCGTTCTGCGCTATGAAACTGTTTACCGAATTCAAGGAGTTAAATATAAAATGCGGATTCATCTGACTTCTGAGAGAACGCAGCGCCAGGAGCAGGTTGGCCTTGCGTTTTTGAACGGAACTTCGGTACACAAATATGGAGGTAGTAAAAAGAACCAGCACAACAAAGAATAAAGAATATGTGATTCTTTTCTGGGTTTTTAATTCCCTCGCATTGATCTCTTTCTCTTTTTCCATAACAAGCAGGGCTTTTTTTGTGATCTCAAAATCCCTCTCCAGTAATTCAATACGCTGCAACCTTCGGCCAACATTGGCTACAACCTCCAGATTGCCTTCCAATTCTCGCTCACGTTGATTATAGATAGAGTCAATAGTTGTTGCATACTCCTTATAGGCAAGTAGCGCCTTGTTATATTCTCCCTGTTCCCTATATGCTTCCGATAATGACCTGAGAGCCACACTTTTCTTTTGGATGTCTCCGATCTTTTCTGATAAATCAACACTTTTCTGTATATATTGCAATGCCTGTGCCGGTTGATTGCGTTCAATGTATATCTCTCCAATAACCAGGTTGTCTTCCACCTGCTCGTCCATACTTTGTGTTTCTTCACTTAGCTGAAGCGACTGCTGACGTGCATCCAGCTCTTCGTCGTATTGTTTGTTGCTTCTGTAAGCTTTGCCAAGGTTGCGCAGTGACTTCGATTTTCTTTCCTTGTCTTCCGATTCATCAGCAATGGCCACTGCACGTTTGTAAGTGGCTATGGCTTCTTCCGGCTTTTCCTGTTTCAGGTAAACTTCGCCCTTCATGGTACTTACATCGGCCAGACCAGCCTGATTGCTTCTGTTTTCTTCCAGTCGCTGAATTTCGTTGTACTCTCTTAAGGCTTTGTTGTACTCTCCTTTCGAAGTATATACCCTGGCGAGATCATATCGTACGGATATTATCTGAGTGGTTTGATCTTTTCTGAGAACATAATCCAGATATCTCGCGTAATACCTTATGCTTTCATCAGGATTGCGGCTATTCTCATATACTTTTGCCAAACTGCGGTAAATATCATTCACCGGTTTTTCATGTCCGCTGCCATAAGCTTTTAGCGCCTTATTATAATAATCTGTTGAAAGATCGTATTGCTGCAGGTATGCATTGATCTGTCCCAACAAAGCATAGCATCTTGCTTCGCTGATCTGATCTCTTGAAATAATACTTAGCTCAAGTGCTTTTTCAACATAGTCGAATGATTCTTCAGGAGCATTTTCCAAAGTGAATGCTGCCGAATCGAGCAACAAGCCAATCTGTTTCCTTGTATCATTTTCGTTTGATACAGTGAACCGGGAACGATCCTGAGCCAGACCCGGAGAATACAATGTGATAATGCCTGTCAGAAAGCATAGTATGTAAGGCGTTATTCTTATCATATAAAAAATTTCATAGGGTAAAAGTATAAACTAAAAAGCCAAATTTAAAATCAGGGATCTCTCAGAAGGTTGATTTTCACGTGATTTTTGGATTAAAAATCAATCTTAACTATGTGAGATGATCAGTATACTAATTCAAATTACCTGCTCCCTAAGTTAAGCTTTCATATGCCTTTTATACCCGGTACTTTTACTCTCAAATCAAATTAGTTTCAATTAATTAAAAATTTTAAACGGATGAAAACTATAAATTTTAAAAACTTAAAATGGATAGGATCGGTATTTTTTCTAACACTTCTTACAAATTGTACCGATCAGGCTAAGAGTCAGCCTGCATATGTACCGGCTTCCCGTGAAGCCAGGAAAATACAAATAGCTCTTCTTCTCGACACCAGCAATAGCATGGATGGACTTATAGACCAGGCAAAATCGCAATTATGGAGTATTGTGAATGAACTGGCAAGGGCAAAATGCGGAAATGAGAAACCTGTTTTGCAGATTGCGCTTTACGAATACGGCAATGATAATCTGCCTTCTTCCGAGGGATACATTCGCATGGTTACTCCTCTTACATCCGATCTGGATGAGATCTCAAAAGACCTTTTTGAACTGAGAACAAACGGGGGCAGTGAATTTTGCGGTGAAGTGATTCACACCAGTCTGAAACAGTTAGACTGGAGCAAGTCTGACAAGTATCTCCAGCTTATTTACATAGCAGGCAATGAACCTTTTACCCAGGGAAGAACAAACTACCAGACAGCTTGTGCCGATGCCAGGGAAAAAGGAGTGATAATAAACACCATCTTTTGTGGAAATTTCAATGAAGGCATTAATACTTCATGGAAGCATGGTGCCGATCTTACCGGCGGTTGTTATGCCAGCATTGAGCAGAACAGGAAGACAGTTTATATCGAATCGCCATACGATAAGAGGATCGTAAAATTGAACCGGCAACTGAATAATACTTATATACCCTATGGAACCCTAGGATATGAAAAAAAGGCACTTCAGGCAGAACAGGATGCGAATGCAAGTCACTATGGTTCGGTGAATTCTGTTAAAAGAGCTGTATCCAAAAGCTCACATGTGTACAACAACAGGTCATGGGACCTGGTGGATGCAGCGGAAGAGGAGGATTTTAGCATAGATAAAATCAAAACATCGGATCTTCCTGCAGAAATGCAAAAGATGGATCGTGAAGAAAGAACAGAATATATTGTGCAAAAGGCTGAAGAAAGAAATAAGATCAGCAAGGAGATCCAGGAACTGAATAGAAAGCGCGCTGAATATGTTACTGAACATTCAACAGCTGATGAAAATGAAGGGATGTTGGATAAGGCCATACTCTCTTCTTTAAAAGAGCAGGCGAAAACCAGGAATTTTGTAATCGAGTAAATCAATTGAATACCCTGACAGGGTACCCCCACCCTGTCAGGGTACAAAAACATAAAGTCATGAAAAAAAAATCATTCAATACAATACAGCATACGTTAGTTCGTGTTTGTATCATCCTATTATCAACTATCTCATGCAACATGCATATGGATGTTCCTGGTCAACCTGCAGATCAGTCAAAGTTTTCAGTAGAAAATGATTCATTTGTTATCGGGGAATCCATTGCCTGTAAGAACCTGCAGATTATCCCTTTAATCGGAAATGAAACTTTAGAAAATCAAGAATATATGATATTATCGGAAGTTATCAGACACAAGGATGTTGTGGTGGAGGAAACCGGTAATGTGAACCAGTTAAGCATTTCCAATAACACGGATGATTATATTTTTATTCTGGCCGGTGATATACTAAAAGGAGGCAAGCAGGACAGAACCATTGGATATGATGTAATCATTCCGCCCCATACAAAACATGTTCCCCTGGAAAGTTTTTGTGTCGAATCGGGAAGATGGCAAAAAAGAGGACATGAAGAAGTAAATAAATTTTCAGACAATACAAAGATGCTTTCTTCCAGGGATCTTAAGCTGGCCTCGCGTTATGAAAAAAACCAGTCTGCAGTCTGGCGAAAGGTATCCGAGAAGCAGGATAAGCTGAATAAAAACCTTGCAGAGATGAAAGGAGAAGATGTAGACGTACGTTCAGATGAGTCGGGGACAAGCCTGCAACTTACACTGGAGAGCAAAGAGCTGGTGGAGGTAATAAATGAATATAAGAACGAGCTTAAAGAACTGAACGACCTGCCTGACAATACGATTGGCTTTGCTTATGCTATCAATGGACAGATATATGGCATGGACATATACCTTAACAGCAATCTTTTCAGTAAGTTACAATTCAGGCTTTTTGATGCAATCATAGCAGAAGCCATTTCCGAACATGAAAAAGACTCTTCTTTTGTTGCTGCTAAAGCTGAGATGGTGAATGAAATCATTCAAAAGTTATCAGCTTGTGAAGCGAGAGAATCCCGGGTTAATGAACATACCATGGAACGGGTGTATGAGGCAGATGATGCAGTTATGTTTGAAACCATTGATATGACGCAGGGACAAACATGGGTTAGAAAGAACTACATTTCAAAAGGAGATTATGATGCGGGCTTCGGGCAAGATGATCAGGAATTGATTCAGAGGAGATAGAGTATATACCTCCTGGCGCGCATTTGAGCGAAGCGTAATGCGTGCTGAATTTATAATTCTTCAAAAAGCGGGAGAATTTACTCTTTGGTTGAGTGCTGTTGAATTTGAGTTTCGAGAATAGTTTATACCCTGCATAAAGTAAGTAGGCGAAACGCATGTTCTTCCCATTCTTGTTTGTCGCATGCAAACTCATCTCCTGATGAAACTTGCAGATGCGACGATTCAATTTGGCGATCTTATCCCCCCGGGCTGAAGCCCGGGGTTTTAACCGGATCACCATATACTATACCCCGGCCATGTGTTCCTATATACACACGTCCAAAAATATTTTCATCACC
>DAOUOU010000045.1 GCA_030626465.1 Bacteroidales bacterium | reverse complement strand
TTTGTCAGCGCCCTATAAGATATTATAAAGGGGTACCCTCACCTGTTAAAGATCCTTCAGCTACCAACATGGTTATTTTTCGTGAAAACTCAGAAGATATATATGCCGGAATTGAGTGGATGAATGGAACGGCAGAGGTGGAAAAGATTGTAAGATTTCTGCAGAATGAAATGAATGTAGAAAAAATTCGTTTTCCCGAAAGCACATCAATTGGTATTAAACCCATATCACAGGGAGGGACGGAAAGATTAATAAGAGCAGCCATATATTATGCTGTTGAACATGACCTTCCTTCAGTAACTTTTGTTCATAAAGGAAATATTATGAAATTCACCGAAGGTGCATTTCGTGACTGGGGATACGCGCTGGCAAAAAGAGAATTTGGTGCCACCGAGCTTGATGGTGGTCCGTGGTGTACTTTTAAGAATCCAAAGACAGGAAACAATATTCTTATAAAAGATGTTATAGCTGATGCATTCTTACAACAGATATTAACACGCCCGAAAGAATACTCTGTGGTTGCAACGATGAATCTTAATGGTGATTATATTTCAGATGCTCTTGCAGCTATTGTTGGTGGTATTGGTATCGCTCCGGGTGCAAATATTAACTACGATACCGGACATGCCATTTTTGAGGCTACTCATGGTACAGCTCCAAAATATGCCGGACAGGATAAAGTGAATCCGGGTTCGGTAATTCTTTCCGGAGTAATGATGCTTGAATATATGGGTTGGCAGGAAGCGGCCGATTTAATTGTAAAAGGTTTGCAGGGTGCTATTAATAAAAAACGTGTTACCTATGATTTTGAAAGACTTATGGAGGGGGCTACCTTGCTGAAATGTTCTGAATTTGGAAATGAAATTATCGCGAATATGTAATAGTCACAATTTTTATAATTAGTGTTTGCAAGAAAACGCCAATTTCTGCGTTACGCTCGTAATGAAAAATGCTCATTTACTATAGTAAACTGTGCTTTTTCATTACTTTGCAAGCCTTGAACTTGACGTTTTCTTATCAAACACTGAGTTTTCTTGCAGATACTAAGAAATCAATAATTTTATTTTATCTATTAACCATTAAAATAAACAATTATGCTCTTAAAAAAGATAGAGAATATATTAAATGATCAAATCGAAAAGGAAGGTTATTCTTCTAACCTGTATCTGGCCATGGCTTCATGGGCCGAAGTGAATGGTTATGCAGGCATTGCGGTATGGCTTTACACCCAGGCCGAAGAAGAAAAAGAACACATGCTTAAGATTATACATTATATCAATGAGAGGGGCGGACATGTTATTGTTCCTGCTTTCAAACAGCCACCTAAAGAACAAAAGAATATCAAAAATATGTTTGAGGAAATCTTTAAACATGAGCAATATATCTCTGATTCCATCAATCAGATTGTTGCTGCCACCATCGAAGAAAAAGATTACACAACTCAAAGCTGGATTCAATGGTTTGTAACCGAACAGATTGAAGAAGAAGCACAGGTTAGTGAAATATTAGACAAGCTTAATTTACTGGGCGAGAACAATTTATACCTCTTTGACAGAGATATCATAGCAATGCGGAAGAGCGGGGGAGAATCAGAAAAATAGTGTATATCCGCTAAGGTAATTATTCTTGTCTGGCCGATTTACGGGTACTTATCAGAGTTGGTAAAATATCAATGGTTGCTACAAAAAATAAAGTTGTGGCAATCATTTTTTCAGTGTACAAATACTTTTCTGACAATAGTATTATTCCGGCTGGTAATTTTTACCAGGTACATGCCAGGAGCACTTCCCTTCATATCGACTTCTGTTGTTATGGGAGAAAGAGCATTCCCGATGAAATAACTTGAAATAATATTTCCAGATATATCCAAAACTTCAATACTTATTTCGCGATTAAGAGGACCATTGATTTCAATGATAAAATTTCCATCCGTCGGATTTGGATACACTTTTATATTGTCTCCTCCGGGCAGGGGCATAATATCTTGTGAATTGCTGATGGTAAAATGGTTCAGAGTGATCTTGAATGTTCCTGTAGCGCCTCCGTAAGAACCGTCAACCTGAAGCCATAAATTATCACCTGCTTCAGCTCCTGCCAGATTAGTAATGGTAGCTGCATAATCAGCATTACTTTGAAAATCGTCATTTGCAGCAAGCAAGATATAATTACCATCCAGCAAATCCTGGCATGAATTAGCCTTGTAAACAGCTATCTGGTTATCAAATCCTTCTGTCTCGATAGACATGCCAGGTATATTGTCGGGATATTCAAACCTGAACCATACACTATTGTCTATTCTGGCCTCAGACTGACACCAGCCAGACTGTGAAAAACAACCTCCATAATTTCCTGTACCTTCCGGCGGAACGGGTTCATCTGCCTGAGGCGTTGCACAACTGTTGGAAAAGGGTCCATTAACACCTTCATATATGGTCAGGGCAGCACAGATATCATCCGGTATATCTATTATATCCAGATTATAAGAATTTATGCAGGTTCCATGTGCTGCGGTAATTGTCAGAGTACCCGGATGCAGTTCAACAAACGCTGTGTTCTGCGAAGTCTGATTCACCCAGTCTGATGGAGAGAATAATAATTCATAATTGCCTGTTATATATATTTCTGTGCTGTCCGAATCACAATTATATAATTCGCCAGGAAACACTTCAAATTCAATTGATTCAACTACATTGATGAATTCATAATATATTTCAGAGCGGTGAATGCCACCAGGATATGTTGTAATTGTTATATCTTTTTTTCCAATGGAACCAAACCTGACAAGCATAGTATCCTCGTTAGATTCATCAGATACAAAAGCATCAGGTCCAAAATCCCATTGAATACTGTCAAATTCATCAACATCCGATTTCAATGTGAACATGAGCTCTCCATTCAAACATGCTTCTGAAATATTCACTTCAATTGCTGTGGGAGAAACTTTGAATGTATCCGGCAGATTGACTCTCCAGATACCTCTTCCGTAAGTACCCGCAAATAAGGTGTTATCGTTTTCCTGAAATTCAAGTTCATTTACTATTACATTTGGCAGATTTCCACTGAAGTCTTCCCAGCTATTCATGGTGGCATTACGATGAAATATTCCAATGTCTGTTCCCACATACAATTGCTGATTCGATCCCTCGTGATAGAGCAGGCAATTTGCCGGCACATTTGGTAATCCCTGCGAAAAATTAATCCAGCTGTTGCCTCCATTCATGGAGTAAAACACCTTTTCGTTGTCATCATAACCAGAGGCACTTATCCATATTTTATTCGGATCGGTACCGGAGATAGCTATATCCGTAATGACAACAACAGGTAAATTGTTATTTATCTTTGTCCAGTTTTTTCCGCCATCGCTTGTCTTCCATATATTATTCCAGTCAGATGCGTACAAATAATTTTCATTTGACGGAGCTATGCGAATAACAGCCAAATTCCCGCCTGTAAAATCAGATACAATCACCCACTTCGAGCCTCCGTCAACAGTTTTATAGATCTGATCATATCCTATGTATAGTTTATTGTGATAATTTCTGCTCATAATGTATGGTGTAATCCATGCACCCGAAAGATCCGGCGAGGGTTTAACAGGCCGGTAGCTCAATCCCCCGTCCATCGACTTGTAGATATTGCCATAATACACTGAGCTATATATAATGTCCGGATTGGTATAGTCAATGATACACTCCATTCCATCTCCGCCATATACACCATTCCATATGTTGTCCCTATAAAGAAATGTACCATTGTCCTGGTTTCCTGAAATAACCATATCACTTTCGGTTTGCGAAACTCCTATTCGGTAACTCTGCAATATTTCCAGTCCGTCACTCAGATCGTTCCATGTTTCTCCATGATCATCAGACATGTATATTCCGCCATCGTTTCCGCAAAACAATTCTGAGTTGTGCGGACTGTACACAAACATATGCTGATCAGCGTGTACATAGTTGTTACGATGGGTTGCATACCATAAACCCGATAGGTCCCATCCTGCACCTCCATTCGGGCTTTTCCAGATATTTATTCCGCCAACCAAAATTAAATCTGCATTGGCTGGTGAAACGGCAAGCGAAAGATCATACCACCCTTGTCCACCCTGATCGCTCCCCTGGGGATCCCATCCCAGGAGATTCATATCGTTGATTCCATGCCCATAGATAGATTGCCAGTTTGTGCCCTGGTCTGTTGATTTATAGAGCGCATAAAATCCGCTTGTTTCGCTATCACTGATCAGGGCGAATACCGAGTTTGGTTCATCCGGTGTAACGGCAAGTTCGATCCGGTTGTATTGATTAGCTGCATCTATACCATTCATGATAACAGTGAAGGTATTGCCACCATTGATGGAACGATAAATTTTGGCGTTGCCCTCCCAACTGGAAGTGGTAGCATAAATTACCGATGAGTTGCCAGGATGGGACTCCATGTCCATGAAATTTCCGGCAACAACCTGTGTAAAGCTACTCCATCCATTAGTAGTTTTGAAGATGCCACGATTCGAAGTGGTAAGCATAATACCAGGATTCACCGGATCCATAATGATGCGCCTGAAATAGGTATAATCCACAACATCATATGAAAGAGCTGTGGGTTGCCATGTTTCACCTCTGTTTTCTGACTTGATTACGCCCACTCCGTAAGTATCAATATTATCTCCGTCACCGGTTGCAACATATACAACATCGGGATCAACGTGATCGACAACAACATCTGATACACCGATTGATGATAACTGATCGGTTGTTGTACGCCATGTTTGTCCGCCATTCTCACTGATCCACAATCCTCCTGAGGGAGCGCCGGCGTATAAAATATTTGGATCATCGGGATGAAAAGCTATGCAATTGATCCTTCCGTTACCTGTTTTATTTGAAGTATTAATAAAGTCAGGTGTATTGGTGGGTCCAAGACTAGTCCAATCTGGAGCGGCCTTATTCATAGATTTATTGAATGTTTTGCTCCAGAATGCTTCCTGATAAGCAATAGGATCAATTTTCCCTGAGGGATATACCCGGGGTTCCATAAAATTTTCCCAGCGCCTGAATTGCAAATACCCTTTCCCCTTTTCTATTTCTCTATCTGCCCAATATTGATTAAAAGCATCTTGTATTTCATAGAAAGAAGGTTCTTCTCCGGTGGCGCTTTTCTCTTTCGAGATAGTCCTCATCCAGGGTTGCGCGTTTACTACCGGCAGGTGAATCAGCCAGAGGGAAACAAAAAGCCAGATTTTCATCATTTGTTATGCAATTGGATCGATTGTATAACAAAAAAACAAAAAATTAGTTATTCTATTGTAAATTTTTCAAACCAATATTTACTTCCGAAGAATTAATCTGATTTCGATCAGGTATATTTTCAGTAATATGATAGGCTTGTTAATTTATTTCTTATAGGCTTTCACAATAATTCCATTAATTTTGTGGCACTTCATATAAGCTTTCAATCATGAGTGCAATTTTTGATATTATTGGTAGACTGTTTGGCAGTAAGTCAGAGAGAGATATAAAAGAGTTAACGCCCTATGGTGAAAAGATAAACGCAGAACACAGTAAGCTGGAAAATTTTTCAAACGATGCCTTAAGGGATAAGACCAGGGAATTGAAAGCATTCGTTCAGGATTATATTGCAGAAGAATTAAAAGAGATAGAGGCTCTGAAAGAAAAAGCCGAAAAAGAGACACAAAACATATCAAGAAAAGAAGAGATTTTTGAAGAGATTGACAAAATTGAAAAAACAATTGACGACAATATTGAAAAAGCCCTTGATGAGATTTTACCGGTTGCCTTTGCTTTGATTAAAGAAACTGCTAAGCGATTTAACGATAACGAATACCTTGAAGTTACAGCTACCGATTTCGATCGTGATCTGGCAGCTTCACGCGATTGTGTTGAAATTCATGGAGATAAAAAAGCAAGGTATTACAACAAGTGGATCGCCGGTGGCAACGAAATTATCTGGGACATGATCCATTATGATGTACAATTAATAGGTGGTGTTGTCTTACATCAGGGGAAGATTGCAGAGATGGCCACCGGTGAAGGAAAAACCCTTGCTGCTACCCTGCCTGTATTTCTGAACGCGCTATCGGGGCGAGGTGTACACATTGTCACAGTAAATGATTACCTGGCAAAACGTGACTCAGAATGGATGGGACCAATTTTTGAATTTCATGGTTTGCGGGTTGATTGTATTGACAAACATCAACCCAATTCGGCAGAAAGACGACAGGCATATCAGGCAGATGTCACCTATGGTACAAACAATGAATTTGGTTTTGACTATCTGAGAGATAACATGGCAATCAATACTCAGGATCTTGTTCAGAGGAAACACAATTATGCTATTGTTGATGAAGTAGACTCGGTGCTGATCGACGATGCACGTACCCCTCTGATTATATCGGGTCCTGTTCCCAAAGGAGAGAACCAGGAATTTGAAAATTATCGCCCCCGGGTTGAGAAGCTTGTAAGTCAACAACGAAAACTTGTAACAGAACTATTGGCTGAGGCAAAGAAATTAATTGCCGAAGAGAATAATGAAGACGGGGGATTTAAATTACTTCAGGCATTCATGGGATTACCTAAAAATAAGGCATTGATAAAATTCCTGAGCGAAGAAGGGAATAAAGCACTTCTGCTAAAGACTGAAAATTTCTATATGCAGGAGAACAGCAAACACATGCATAAGGTAACGGATGATTTGTATTTTGTAATTGAAGAAAAGCAAAATTCGGTAGATCTTACTGATAAAGGGACAGAGACCATAACAACTTCTTCTGATGATCCAAGCTTTTTTATAATGCCTGATATCGGATCGGAGATTGTCGAATTGGAAAAAGCCGGATTATCGACCGAAGAAATGCTGACCAGAAAAGATAAGCTTATTCAGGACTACGCAATAAAATCAGAAAGAATACATACGGTAATTCAGTTGCTCAAAGCCTATACCATGTTTGAAATGGATGTGGAATATGTTGTGATAGACAACAGGGTTAAGATCGTTGATGAACAGACTGGTCGTATCATGGAGGGGCGTCGTTATTCCGATGGCTTACACCAGGCAATTGAAGCAAAGGAAAATGTTAAGGTTGAAGCAGCAACTCAGACCTATGCTACTATTACTCTGCAAAATTATTTCCGCATGTACCATAAGCTTGCCGGTATGACAGGAACCGCAGAAACAGAAGCCGGAGAGTTCTGGGACATCTACAAATTGGATGTTGTTGTTATCCCCACAAATAGACCAATCGTTCGTGACGACAGGGAAGATATGATTTACAAAACCAAACGCGAGAAATACAATTCGGTAATCGATGAAATTACTCAGCTTGTAAAAGGAGGAAGACCTTCACTTGTAGGAACAACCTCTGTTGAAATTTCTGAACTCTTAAGCCGAATGTTAAAAATGAAGGGCATTAAGCATAATGTTCTGAATGCGAAATTGCACCAGAAGGAAGCAGATATTGTTGCCGAAGCAGGAAAGCCAGGAACCGTTACAATTGCTACCAATATGGCAGGCAGAGGGACCGACATTAAACTTCCGGTTGAGGTTAAGGAGGCTGGAGGTCTTGCAATTCTTGGCACGGAAAGACATGAATCGAGGCGTGTTGACAGGCAGTTAAGGGGGCGAAGCGGGCGGCAGGGAGATGTGGGCTCCTCCCAGTTCTATGTCTGCCTGGAAGATGATCTGATGCGATTATTTGGTTCGGATCGGATAGCGGGATTGATGGATCGTATGGGACTTAAAGAAGGTGAAGTCATACAGCATAGCATGATAACCAAGTCGATTGAACGAGCACAAAAAAAGGTGGAGGAAAACAACTTTGGTATTCGTAAACGGCTGCTGGAATATGATGATGTTATGAATTCACAACGTGAAGTGATTTATACCAAACGTCATAATGCTTTGTATGGCGATCGTATTTCAGTGGATATAGCAAATATGATGTACGATGTATGTGATAGTATTGTAGATCAGTTTTATGCAAATACAGATTATGAGGAATTCAATTTTGAGATCATCCGGTTACTCTCCATCAACAACCCGATCAGCGAAAAAGAGTACATAAAATTGAGTACCCGCGAAATGACAGAAAAGTTGTATGAAGGAGTGCGTGCTTCTTACCTAAGAAAAACAGAAACTATTCGCAAGCAGGCATTTCCTGTTATCAAAGCTGTATACGAACGGCAGGCGAAAGCGTATGAGAGTATACTGGTGCCTATTACCGATGGCTTTAAGACATATAATGTGGTTACAAACCTTGAGAAAAGCTACAATTCGGAATGTGAGGAGCTAATTCGTTCGTACGAAAAATCACTTACTCTTGCCACCATTGATGATAACTGGAAGGAACACCTGCGCGAGCTCGATGACCTGAAACAATCGGTGCAAAGTGCTACATATGAGCAGAAAGATCCCCTGCTGATTTATAAGTTCGAATCTTTTGAGCTGTTCAAAACCATGATTGACAAGATAAACAAAGAAGTTGCGAATGTTCTGATGAAAGGTCAGTTGCCTGTGCAGGATCCGAGTGAGGTGCGTCGTGGAGAACAACCACACCGCACAGATATGAGCAGACTACAGACAAGGAAAAGAGATTTTGGCTCATCCTATGGTGAAGGGGAAGGTGAAGGACAGGAAAGAAAACAAGCTCAAAAAGTACAACCTGTGCGTGTTGATAAGAAGGTGGGGCGCAACGATCCGTGCCCTTGTGGAAGTGGCAAGAAGTATAAGAACTGTCATGGAAAAGTAGGTGTTGAAACTGTAAATTAAATTTTCTCATTGCTCATCTGGCATTAATATCGCCAGCTGATGATAGTTAATATCTTCTTTGTAATTGGACTACCCATACGTATTATTTTTTCTAAATTCAATTAATAAAAACCTTTAGCTTCGTCTGTCGTATAAGTTTTTAATCTTTTGAAAAGATACTATTCATTGGAATTACTAACCCTTAATAGCTATGTATTATGAAAAAAATTACATTATTATTTATTGCAACACTGATGATTTCAACAGCTGCCTTTTCACAGGGAGATCTTGACAAGCAGTTTTATTTTCGCATGGGATACTCTAAACCTACAATGAAATACTGGGGTATAGATAATGATAATTTTTGGAACGATGTGAAGAGAAACGGATTTGTTTTTGAGCTGGGACAGATCTTTATGTTAAACAGTATTCCATTGGCTGATGGTTTACGACTTGGTATCAATGCAGATTATTTATCTTTTTATTATCATGGCATAAAAAGTGACTTTATAACAGTCGGGAACATTATTCTGGGTTCAAAAGTTGGACCATCCATTTCATACAGTCCTGTTGATAAGTTGGTTTTCGATGCATACGGTAAGTTCAATCCGGTATGGTTTGGCAGTGTAATTATGGTCCCTGAAGGGACTAATACTGACTCAGAAATATTTTTGGGAGCACTGGGAATCGGTTATTCATTAGGCATTAATGTTCGCTATAGCATTCTTATGCTGGGCTTTGATTTCAACAAGTCATTTACAAAGCTTCAATATTATGATGAATCGGAAGGACTTGTGGATGATTCTTATTTTGGAAACATGGGAACTGATAGTGGTGATGCGGATAAAGACAGAACTCCACTGTCATCCATGAACTTTACGATCGGATTAAGCTTTTAGCCAGACATAACAAAAAAAGTAATAAAAGGCTTCCTGATAATCTTCCTGGGAGCTTTTTTTATGCCATACTACTGCACGATATTCACTTTACTAATTCTTCAGGGAAATTAATGCTGTTGTTCTGATAATATTCCAAAATTGATGTAGATTATTCACATCGTTTTTGTTAACTTACTACATGTATCTTTGTTATTCTTTCAATTTTCAAATAAAACAGTGATGTATGAAGTGTAGTAAAGTGCTTAGGTATAGTAGCTTACTGACTATTGTTCTTTCTTTTATATCCCTTGCACGTGCTGGTGAAGAGTATACTCCTGAACAAACAAATCCTTTGTTTGAGAACTGGAGATGGAAAACTATTGCGGAATTAAGCGATAAGGGTGTACGCTGTCAGATAGAGGGATCTGATAATTCTATCTGGTTTGGTACGGGAAAAGGTGTTTTTTATTACGATGGATTGCATTTTAAGCAATATCATGATGAGAACGAAATTTTATCAAGCCCGATTTATGGATTGTGTCTGACCAGTAAAAAAGTTCTTTATGCTGTTTCATTAAAGGGTATTTGTCATTTCTCAGACGGGTTATGGACTACTGATGTATTGTTTCCTGCTACAAATGTGCTGGGCAACGAATGGGAGATACTGAATATTGTTGAAACCACAAATGGGAACATATGGGTGGCCCTTTATTTTGGTCTTTTTCAGATAAGAAACGGAAAAATAACTTTATTTACTGACAGGGAAAGAGTTTCAGATATGGATTCTTTTATGGCTGAGATGAAAATCGAATACCTTGATAATACCAATATAGAGCTCAATAATTTTATTGTGTATGATATTCTTGAAGATAGCAATGATAAGATATGGCTGGCACTTGAAGATGGAAGGATACTTAAGATCAAGGATCAAATATTAGATTTGAATTCACCACAATCTTATGAGCTTTATTCAGAGGAGGATAGAATGATACTAGGCAGGTTGCCTGTGTTATTCGAAACATCTGATGGCACCATTTTAAATCTTTCCCAATCTGTTGCAGGCGGAGTGAATACATTCGACCCTGTTAAAGGACAATGGACTTCTTTCAGATTAAGTGAGCAATTCGGTGGAGACAATCTCAATTATTCCATTCTTGAAACCGATGATGGTACCTTATGGATTGGGGGATTAGCGAGGCTTTTTACTTGCCGCTATGGAATATGGAATGAATACAGACAGCCGGAATTAGAGATTCCGCAAACCCGGATTCTATTGTTGCATGCTTCTGACGGCTCTTTATGGATATCTGGTCTGTTATCTGATGTATACAGGGTTGAATACCAGACACCATACTGGCATACTTATAAATACCTGAATTATGAATGCGAGACTGATGATGGTAAACAATGGTTTCTTTCCTCGGATGGGGGGATTGTTGTGTATAATGTAAATTCAGGGTTTTGGCTTACTCTGGATACAACCGAGTTTCCAATGGATGCTCCGGTAAGAATTTTCAAAGATCGCACAGGTTTTCTATGGGGACTCGGGAGTCATCAGGGAAAAGCAGCACTTGCCTTCAACCATCAGGGTTACTGGCGACTCAGGCTGTTCCCTGATCTTTGCTGGGGATTTCATCCAAATGGTGTCTTCCAGGCTTCGGATGATATTATATGGTTTGGGTCCGAACCCGATTGTGGGGCTGCGTACTGGGGTGTTGTGCGATATGATCCAAACGCCGGTGATCCGTCAAATGATGCCAGCTGGCAGAGTTTTCCAGGTACGAAAATATGTGAAGTAGCCTATGCCTTAGGTGAAACTGATGAGAATACTCTTTTGTGTGGATATTACAAAGGTTTATTTGAATACGACGGCAATCAAACCATTGAACTGCACAATACATTGATTCGTGATATAATAAAAGTGGAAAGCATTGAGAAAGATCTGAAGACAGGCACATGGATTGGAACAAGGAGTCATGGAATTATTCACTATATAAACAAAGATGAATGGAAACAGTACACAACTGAAGATGGATTGGCCAGCAATTCTATTTCAAATATCCTTGCAGCGTCCGATAGCACGATTTGGGCTACGACAGATAAAGGTATAAGTCGCTTTGACGGCAAAAAATGGCTTAAAATAGCATTGCCGGAGTATTTTAAATTAGGCCGTGGAAACGGGTCAATCCGGCAAGGTGCTGATGGAAGTATCTGGATCAATGCAAATTCTATTGAATGGTACAGAAGGGTTTACTACAACAGCACTTATACTGATGAAAACTCTCCTTTGCTTACCTATAGGATAGATCCTGAGAAAATGCCACCGGAAACATTCATTTCCAAATACGATGAAAAGGTATATTATCCGGGCAACACTTTGGTTTTCTGGGAGGGCAGGGATCCATGGAATCATTCGTCAATAGATGAATTACAGTTTAGTTTTAAACTTGATGATGAACAATGGACAGATTATAGTAGCGAGAGGAGTCACCATTTTTTGGAAATGAAACGTGGCAGGCACTCTCTCAGTGTTCGTACCAGGGATAAGTACTTTAATGTAGATCCCACACCTGCAGAGATACAATTTAAAGTTATTCCTCCGGTGTGGGGACAAATATGGTTTATAGTACTGATGCTGGGATTTGTTTCTACAATTGCCTATTTATTTATAGCCACTATGAGTAAAAATAAGGAGGTGAGGACTCGAAATCTTGAAATGGCTAAGAAAAATGAGGATTTAACAGCACAGCAGAAAGAAATTGAAGAAAAAAGTAAAAAGATTATGGAACTGCTGGAGATTGAGAGGCAAACAAAATGGCTGAACGAAGGTATTATTCATATGGGCGATGTAATTAAAAAACACAAAGATGACGAAAAAAAGCTGGAACAAGAGTTTGTATCAAGTCTTGTGCACTATATAGATGTGCATTACGGCGGGTTATTTTTATACCGGAAGGAATCTGATAATAATGAATACCTTGAATTGGTGGCAAGCTATGGTTTTGACAGTAACCGGAACGAAAAAATAAAATTCTTTTGTAATGAGGGATTAACAGGAACGTGTTTTACGGAAAAACGAATTATGATTATCGATAATCTCCCTGACGAGTATATATTGGTCTCCGGGCTGGGCAAAGCAAAATTAAAATCTCTGATTTTGATACCTTTGAAACAGCATGGTGATGTAGTCGGCGTACTTGAGGTAGCTTCTGTAGGTATCATTGAAGAAAAAGTTGTACATCTTCTTGAGACAGTATCGGAAAGTATTGCAGCAAATGTCTTAAGTATTGAAGCCAAGAAGAAGATTGAAGTGATGTATGATAAAGCACAAGAGCAAACCGGGAGGCTTCATGAGCAGGAAGAAGAAATGCGGCAGCAAATGGAAGAACTTCAGGCAACACAGGATGAAAGCCAACGACGGGGAAAAGAACTGCTAAAAACAATCCAGGAATATAAGAAGAAAGAAAAGAATAAATCTACGTAGCGAAAATAAAGAGGGTAGTATATCCTGATCATGCTATTTCATATGGAAATTGTTGGTAATTTCACTAAAGATCCTTGCTGTGAAGTGTAGTTTTTTGGTTTGAGTTTTGCAAATATGCCTGATTTTCCTTCTTAAAGATAGTATGAGATCTATTCTGTTTATTTTTCTTTCAATTGCACTGTTTCATCTTAATACAAACAGTAAAGCTGAAGAAGATCATATGAAAGCATATCTGTTTCCCGGTCAGGGATCTGATCACCGTCTTTTTCAAAACCTTCATTTAAATGATACATTTGATATCATTCATATTCAATATCCTGTACCTGATAGAAAAATGAGTATGAAGGACTATGCCCGTCTTTTGGCTGATCAAATCGATACTACCGAAAAATATGTTCTTATTGGAGTCTCCCTGGGAGGCATGATATGCACAGAAATGAATGATTTTCTGAAGCCTGAAAAAACAATTCTGATATCAAGTGCAAAGAGAAGAAAAGAGCTGCCGGGATTCTACAGGTTCATGAAATATTTTCCGGTATACAGGATCATACCCAAGAATATGATAAAAGGAGTCTCATTTGTTGCGCAACCGTTCTTTGAACCTGACCGGAAGAATGGGAAAAAGATCTTTGTATCCATGCTTAGGGATTTAGACCCGACCTTCCTGAAAAGAAGCATCAACATGATAGTAAGATGGGACAGAACCGAATATTCAGATCAGATTGTTCATTTGCATGGCGATAATGACCATACTTTGCCAATAAAAAACATTCAAACCGATCATGTTATAGAAGATGGTTCACATTTGATGGTGTTCACCCGTGGTGATGAATTAAGTTCACTTATCAATGATATACTGAAGTAGTTCTTACCTGACTATTTTCGTCTGCACTTCTGTTTTTATTGCCTTAAGTCATCCTGATTTAGATGAATAGTATTGACATAAGATTTTTTATTTACTAACTTGTTAAGATAAGACACTTAAATGAATAGCATTTGCAACATAGTTCTAAACATCTTAGATGGTATTACTCAGAGTAATCAATAGTAAACAGTTAACATCATAATTAGTTAAGGCATGGAAATGGAACCACAATATATTTGCCCGAAATGCAATGTGAATTTAAAGGTTGGTGACTACATTATTCTTTTGGGACAAAACAGGAAAAATGAGAAAGGTCTGATACTTCTTCATTCTGAGATAGGAAACTATACAAGTATTAAACATCCGTCTTTTAAATTTGAACCTGGCGAACCTGTTGAATTCTATTGTCCTGTTTGTCATGTCAGTTTAGCCTCCGATTTTGATGAAAATCTTTCACATATTATTCTCGAAGAAAAAGAAAAGTCTTACGATATTTACTTTTCGAGAATAGCTGGTGAAGAAAGCACCTATGTTGTTGATGGAGATAAAGTTTCTGCGACCGGTGAGCATTCCTATAAGTATACCTATTTTAAGATGGATGACAAATTCAAACAATATCTGCGGCGCTAGTGTAGTAATTATTAAATAGTCGTACTCCGGATACAGAATAATTAGAAGTTTTAGTACTTTTGGGCGCTATCGTTGAATTTTCCATATGATTTACTATGCAGTTTGAGGAATTTGGAATGAATGATCGTTTGCTTGAGGCCATATCTTATATGGGTTTTGAGAAAGCAACACCTATTCAGATAAGTACAATACCAGAAATACTCACAGGACGCGATCTGATAGCCTGTGCTCAAACAGGAACAGGTAAATCAGCGGCATTCCTTCTGCCTATATTGCATAAATTGACAGATAAAGAAAGAAAAGGAGTTGATACCCTGATATTAGTTCCGACACGTGAACTTGCCATTCAGATTGAACAGCAGATTCAGGGTTTTTCCTATTTTGTATCCGTGAATTCAATTGCTATTTACGGGGGGGGGAGATGGGACAGGCTGGGACCAGGAAAAGAAAGTGTTAACAGAGGGGGCCGATATTGTGGTAGCAACACCTGGTAAAATGATAAGCCATCTGAATATGGGCTATGTTAATTTTAGTTCAGTTCAGCATTTGGTGCTCGACGAGGCTGACCGTATGCTGGACATAGGTTTTCATGAGGATATTATGAAAATTATCTCCTACCTGCCTCAGAAACGTCAGACACTTATGTTTAGCGCAACCATGGCGCCAAAGATCAGATCCCTGGCAAAAAATATTCTTGCAGATCCAAACGAGATCAGTACAGCTATTTCAAAACCTCCCGAAGGGGTATTACAGGCAGTTTATTTAAGCTATGACAAACAAAAAGTACCATTGATTCTACATCTTCTGAATGATAAACCCGATTATGACAGTATACTTATTTTTACTTCCACCAAAAAGAATGTGACGGAACTGGTGCGTGCACTGAAGAGAACGGGAGGAGAGGTACAGGGCATATCCTCAGATCTTGAACAAAAGCAACGCGAAGAGGTATTATCACAATTCAAAGCAAGGAAGACGCGTGTTCTTGTTGCCACAGACGTTCTAAGCCGGGGTATTGATATCAAGGACATTAATCTTATTATCAATTATGATGCACCTAAGGACGCTGAAGATTATGTACACCGGGTTGGTCGCACGGCAAGGGTTGATAAGACGGGAGTGGCCATCACACTCGTGAATGAAGAAGATATGTTTCGTTTGCATAGAATTGAAGAACTCATCGAAACATCAATCATCAAGTTATCTGTTCCATCGGCATTGGGAGATGGCCCCACATGGAATCCGAGAGCAAAAAAGAAATATTTTAAGAGAAATTACAAGGGAAGAAATTACTCAGGAAAAAAGAAGAGTTTTAAACATAAGAAGAAATAATAGAGTCCAAAAAACACAACAAATTGTTGTGTTCCAGACTGAATGGATTTGAAGTTTTGTATTATTCTTAACAATTTATTATACCTTTAATACATGATAAATGATCTTGCAAATCATTCTCTAACTCAACTAACTAAAAGCCTATGAAAAAATCATTACCAGAAGACAACAATCTGACATCCCGTTTGTCGGGATATGCAGCCGCTGCCGGAGCATTGTTAGCATTATCACCTTCTGTCAGAGGTCAGGTAGTATATTCTGGCGTACAAAATATCCAGCTGATTATGCCTGAGGATTA